>JAHEEN010000132.1 GCA_024640685.1 Rhodospirillaceae bacterium | reverse complement strand
TTGGCCTCGGCGATCGATGAGGCAGCGTAGGCGGCAACGGCGACGGGTGGCGTCAGTGCCGACAGCGCCGAGAAGAACAGCAAGAACATGTGCGCGGGTAACAGATCTACGTCTAGCGTCGTCAATACGTCGCCGATCAAGACGGCTGCGAGGATGTAGGCGCTCGGCGTCGGCATGCCCATGCCGAGCACGATGCAGAGCATCCCGGCAAGTGCGAGCGATAGCCACAGCTGACCATCGGACAGGCTGAAGACCAGGAACGAGAACTTGCCGGCGAGGCCTGTCAGACTGATGCCGCCGACAACGAGGCCTGCGGCTGCGCAGGCAGCGACGACCGGCACCATTCGCAGGGTCGCCTCCGACAATCCCTCGTAGACCCCGCGGAACGTGATTCTGTCCTTGCGCGGCAGCGATGCGGCAATGGCCCCAATCGCGCCGAACACGGCAACGTACGTCGGCGTGTAGCCGAGCACGAGCGCAATTGCGATGATCGCGAGCGGGAACGCGAATACGCCGCCGGCGCGCAGTGTGTCGCCGAGCGGCGGAATCTCCTCGAGCGCGACGCCGCTCAAACGCAGCCGCAGCGCACGCAAATGCACCTGCACGAACAGCGCCGTGTAAAACAGCACCGCCGGAATGATCGCTGCGACGACGATCGTGCGATACGGGATGCCGGTCACCTCGACCATGATGAACGCCGCCGAGCCCATGATCGGCGGCACGATGCTGCCGCCGGTCGATGCTGCGACCTCGATCGCGCCGGCCAGTGTCGGCGAGTACCCGAGCTTACGCATCATCGGGATCGTGATCGAGCCGGTCGTCACGACATCCGACGTCGGGCTGCCCGACATCGTGCCGTAGAGCGCCGACGATGCGATCGCGACCTTCGCGGGCCCGCCGGGACTCTTGCCGGTCAGCGCGGCCGATAGGTCGAAGAAGAACTGCCCGCCGCCCGCACGCTGAAAGAACACGCCGAACGTCACGAACAGAAATGCATACGTCGCCGCGACCCGCACCGGTGCGCCGAAGATGCCGTTCGTCGTGAAGATCGACTGGTCGAGGAAGTGCTCGTAGCCGATGTAGCCATGCGACATGACGCCGCTCAACAGGTGACCGAACAAGTTATAGACGACGAACGCGACCGTGATCAGCATCAGGGCGAGCCCCACGGCGCGGCGTGTCGCCTCGATCGTCAGCACCCAGATCAGTGAGCCGAAGAACAAATCGAGCGGCGTCAGCGGATCGAGCAACGAAATGCGGCTTGCGATCGTCTCGGCCGAGTAGATGAAGTAGACGCCGCACGCGAGGCTCGCGGCCGCCAACGCATAGTCGATAACGAGCGGCCGGTCGGTGCGGCCGTTCGGTGTCGGGCCGATGACGAGAAACATCAGCGCGAGCATGAACGAGACGAAGATCGCCGCGTGCGCGATCGGATCGATGATCGCGATCGTCGCCGTCCAGACGACCCAGACCGCGAGCCCAACGGCGTAAACCGTCAGACCGTGTCGCAACGGACCGGTCAGCGCGCGTCGCGCGCCGATCGAGAACAGGTGGCCGGCGATACTCATGTGCTAGCTCGTGGAGTGCGCCGGAGTACGAGGCAAGCGGCCGACGGACGGCATCAGTCGACGAGACCGGCCTCGCGATAGTAACGCAGCGCACCGGGGTGATACGGGATTGTATTCTGCGACGCCATTTGCTCAGCCGTCAGATCGGCCATTGCCGTATGCACGCGTTGAATGCGCTCTAGATGCTCGACGACGGCTTTCGTAATGTCATAAGCCGTCTGGTCGGACATCGACTCGCTCGCAACGAGGCCGGCACCGGGCGACACGGTCAACACGTCGTGGTCGAGCCAGTCGTACGTGCCGGCCGGGATCGTGTACGGGACCGCGCCCATGTTCTCGACGACGCTTGCGACGACATCCTCGTTGAACGACAGCATCGTGACGTCGAGCGATTGGGCGACTTGCACGATCGAGCCCGCAGGCGCGAACAAGCTGTTGCCGGTCATGTCGAGGCGGCGATTGGCCATCAGTTCGGCCATTTCGTTCGACGCCGCATAGACGACTTGACCGCCCCAAGACTCGATGTCCTCATACGTCACGCCATAGGCTTCGAACAGTGCGCGGTTGAGCTCTTGCACCATGTTGCCGCGCGTGTTGACGCCGACGCGCACGGGCGCACGCGCGGCAATTAAGTCATCGGCGGTCTCGATACCATAGCGCTCAGCAAAGCTCGTCGCGACGACCCACTGCACCGGCGCCCAGTCGTAGAGATAGGCGATCTCGCGCAAGTTCGTGACCTGCTGGCGAAACGGCGCCCGCCCCTCGAGCGCGTAGCGCAGCTCGACGTTGTGGATCATGCCGAGGTCGGCACGCCCGGTGCTAACGAGCATGACGTTCGCGAGCCCGCCGCCCGACGTCTGGTAGGTCACCGCCGAGCCCGGAAACTGTTCCGCAACGCTCGCGTGGACGCCTGCACCGAGCAATGACCACAGCCCGCCGGGGCTCGCGCCCGACAGCGTCAGGTTATAAGGCTGTGCGTGCGCGCCGTTCAATGCGGCTAACGACAGGACCCAAGCGGCGGCGATTTTGACGCTGGCTCTCATTGGAGATCCTCGACCCAGTCCTCGGGAATGATACCTGCCGCGCGCCCTTGTGAGACGTAGTAGCGCCAAATTTTCCGCGCGTAGTGCGCGCGGAACTCGGGCGGATGCGACTCGCGCAGGGCCGTGAGCTCGGCATCGGTCAGCGGCGCGACCTGGCCGAGCCGACTCGCGAGCAGCTGCGCGCGGGCGTTTTCCTCGAACTGCACGCAGATCTTGAAGAGCTCGATAACGCTGGGTGCCGCGAGCACGGCGCCGTGCGCGCGCAGCAGCGCCGCGCTGCCGGCGCCGAGCGTTGCGGACAGCGCACGGCCTTGCTCGGCCGTCTTGATGCGCGTCGGGTCAACGTGAATCGGCACGCCATCGGCCCAGTCGAGCGCATCGCAGCGCAGTGCCCTGAGCTCGATACCTTCGACGAGCGTGAATGCGATCGCGTGCTCGGAGTGCACGTGCGCGACGGCGCCGACGTCGTCACGGGCCCGGTAGATCTCGGCGTGGATCGGATACTCGCTCGGCGGGCGGGCGTCCTGCGGCGCGTCGAGCACGTCACCGTCGAACGTGACGGTCAGCAGGCGCTCGGGCGAAATCTCCGAGCGGCTGTCGACGAGCGCGTGGATGACGAACGCGTCACTGCCCGGCACGCGCAGGCTGACGTGACCGTTGTACGTCAGCAAGCCTTCCATGTGCAGCAGCCGAACACAGGCGGCAAGCTGCTTGCGGTCGCGCTCGCTAGTCGCCGCAGTCGAGGCCGTTGTCGACACGTCTGGCTGCATGGCAAATCTCCTATCGCGCGCCGGCTACGTCTCGCCGGAGAACAGCAACGACTTGATAATCAGCGGCACGACATGCGTCGGCTCGATGAGCTCGCCGATATCGACGTAGTCGAACTGCTTGAGCTGAATACCGTCGATCGAGACGATGTCGCCTTCGACGTCGAGCTCGCGGCGCAAAATCTCACCGAGCGTGCGCGCGATATCGCCGTCCATCAGCAGCAACAGCGGTTGTCCCGTTGCAATCGTGCGTTCGAAGCCGGCGCAAATCCCGCGCGCCAACGCATGCAAGCGAGCGTGCAGCGGGTCGCCCTGCCAGCGAAACGCGAGCGCGACCGTCTGCTCGCCTTCGACGATGTCGAAGGCGTCTAGCGCCCGGCTGATTTCGGCAGCGACAGCGTCGGCCGAGATCGTCTCTTCGAACGGCATATCGAGGTGGACGACCGGGATATTGCGCAACGGCAGCGCGTCTTGGTTCGCGATCAAAATGGTGTTGCCGCTGACCTGCACGGTAAATTGCGATGCGCCGACAACCGTCGCGCGAATGCCGTGCCCCGGGTCGAAGACCGGGTACGGGATGCGTTTTTCGGACAACGCAGCGACGAGGCCCGCGGCGATCTCGCTGCCAAGGTCGGCGTGGTCTGCCTGCTCGCGCTGAAACACGAACTCGGCAACACCGCCGGAGAACGTTATGACGTCGACGGGCAGGCTGCGCTCTAGCGTCGCCGTCAATGCGAGCTCGGCTGCGAGTCCCTCAGGCGCCGTGCCGACGATCGTGTCGATCAACACGGAGACCATCGTCTTCACGAGGTGTTGGCGATCGGCAGCGTCGAGCTCTGCGCCGAGCTCGAGCTCGATGCCGATGGATTCTGCGATCTGCCGCGCCGGCCCTTCGATACGCGTGAGCTTGCCTTCGACGTCGAATGCTACGAGCCGCCCGCCGACCGCGATCGCCGCGTTGCCGAGCATCCGTCCGCCATGGGCGAGCGCGAGCTTCGTCGTGCCGCCGCCGATATCGACATTGAGCACGGTCTTGTGCGCTTCGCGGGAGTAGGCGACGGCGCCGGAGCCGTGCGCTGCCATGATCGCCTCGAGATGATGGCCGGCCGATGCGCAGACGAACTTGCCCGACTGGTCGGCAAACAAATCTGCGATTGCGCGCGCATTGCGGCGCTTCAAGGCCTCCCCGGTCAAGATCACGGCGCCGCTGTCGATGTTCGACGGCTCGAGCTCGGCAGCGGCGTATGCGTCGTCGATGAAGTGCTGCAGTGCGTGGGCGTCGATCGTATTGCCTTCGAGATAGGGCGTCAGCAGGATCGGTGAGCGCCACAGAATCTCGCGGTTGACGACGACGAAGCGGCTCGACAACGCCTCGGACAGCCGCTGTAGGTGCACGCGCGCAAACATCAAGTGCGACGTCGACGAGCCGATGTCGACGCCGACCGTCGTAAGCTCGATGTTATCCGCCGACCAGATCGTGTCGCTGAGCTCACGTTTCTGCTCCTCGGTCGGGTGCAGGTGATCGAAGCCGAGCTCGTGCAGCCAGGCCGGAGGCGCTCCGCTAGCTCGCGGGATGCCCTGCTCAGCTCGACTCATCGAAGTGCTCGCCCATGCCCGATTGCACGCCGTTTATCGCGAGCTCGTCGAGATAGAGCTTGTGGATACGCGGGTCCTGATGCTCGTACTCGATCTGTGCGCCACCGTCGCGAACGCTGACGTCGACGCCTTCGAAGAGCTGCCGCTTCGCAGTCGTGAACGGGTATCGCAAGCTGCCTAGCGCGACGGCCAAATAGCGCGCAGGCTCCGAGCCGGTGTTGTAATGCTGGTGGTACATACCGTCGGGCGGCGCGAACACGACGCCGTGGCGCCAATCGACGCGCTCGAAGCCCTCGTCGTCCTCGTACCAGAGCAATGAGTAACCGGTGCCCGTCACGTTGTAGACGTGGAAGTCGGGGCCGTGGCGATGGGCCTTCTTATACGTGCCGACCGGCATCTCCGAGGAGTGCGCGTGCATCGTGCCGTCGGCGAGAATGAACTTCATATTCGAGCTGCCGGCGCCGCGCTGGCCCCAGGCCTTGAGCTCGAACGCTGCCAAGTCCGGAACGAAGTTCGTCTCCCACATATGGCGGCCGGGCCGCTTCGGGATGAACTCGCCTTCGCCGGAGAAGTACGACGCCTTACCGTGGCGGTCCGGGAACACGAATGGGTTGTCGAAGACGAAGCGGTCGCTATGGAATAAATTCATGACGACAGGCGCGTTCGTCGTCGCCGACAGCCGCGCGCGCTCGGTGCCGCTGCCGTTGAAGTGCTGGTAGCGGCAATTCAACGGCAATGCGAACAAGCTCTTGGGGCCCCACTCGAACGTGTGGCGCCGGCCGTCCAGCGTCTCGACAACCGTGCTGCCTCGGCCGTCGAGCACGTAGATGACTTCCTCGAACAAGTGCTGCTGCGGCTCCGTCTTCGCGCCCGGCGGCACGTCGATGACGAAGATCGACACGAAATCGCCGCGACCCTCGACGTGCACGAACGCGCCGTCGGCGCCGAGCCTGGCCCACGGCTTCGTGTCGACCGCAAACAGATCGACGCCCAGGCCTTCGACGACCGGCAGACCTTCGCGCTCGGTCCAATCGAGATAGGGGTCGAACAGAAATTTCGGCTCGGCAGCCACGATCACGCCTCCCGCTTGCCCGACGCGTAGGCGCTCTCGTCGATGAAGCTGCCCATGCCCGACTTTGCGCCGTGCTTGGCCAGCGCCTCGAGGAACAACGCATGAATCCGCGGATCCTGGTCCTCGTATTCGATCTGCGCGCCGCCGTCGCGGACGTTGACGTCCATGCCCATGAACACCGCGCGTTTCTCGGTCGTCATCGGGTAGCGTAAGCCACCGAGCGCGATGGCGAGATAGCGCGCCGGGTCCGCGCCGGTATTGAAGTGCTGGTGGTACATGCCGTCGGGCGGCGCGAACACGACGCCGTGATCCCAGTCGACGCGGACGAAATCTTGATCGTCCTCGTACCAGAGCAGCGAGTAGCCGGTGCCGTTGATGCACGAGACGTGGAAGTCCGCGCCGTGGCGATGCGCTTTCTTGTACGTGCCGACGGGCATCTCCGAGCAATGCGCGTGCATCGTGCCGTCGGCGAGCACGAACATGATGTTCGAGCCGCCCGCGCCGCGCTTCTCCCATTTGACGAGCTCGAAGCGCGCGAGGTCCGGGATGAAATTGGTCTCCCACATGTGCCGGCCGGGGGTTCTCGGGATGAACTCGCCTTCGCCGGAGAAATAAGTCTCGCGGCCTTCGCGCTCCGGGAATGCGAACGGATTCGCAAACACGAAGTCGTCGTTGTGGAACAGATTCATAACCATCGGCAGATTGTTCGTCGACGACAGGCGCGCCGTTGACTTACCGCTACCGTTGAAATGCTGATACCGGGCGTTCAACGGCAGCGCAAACACACTGCCGCGCTGCCACTCGAAGCTGTGCGTGCGCCCGTCGCTGGTCTCGATCGTCGTGCTGCCGTTGCCGTCGAGCACGTAGACGACTTCCTCGAACAGGTGCTTCTGCGGCTCCGTCTTCCCGCCGGGCGCGATGTCGATGACGAAGATAGCCACGAAGTCACCGCGGCCTTTTAGATGCACGAATGCGCCATCGGCACCCATCCGTGCCCACGGCTTCGTCTCGACCTTGTTGAGGTCCACACCGAAGTCCTCGACGACCGGCAAGCCTTCGCGCGCGGTCCAATCGAGATACGGGTCGAATAAAAATTTTGCGTCGGGCGCGTCGGCCATCGTCGAGTCCTTAGTAATCAATGTCGAAGATCATTGTTGGGCGTGACGGATTCGAATGCTGCGCACGGCTCACGGCAAGTACGGTTGCAGCGCCGGAATCCAAGTCCCTATCAAGCTTTGCGGCCACGGCACGGCCAAAAAGCGGTCGAACAGTAACCAGGCAAAAACGCCAATGCAAACCGCGAGCGTGGCCGAGCGCAGCCAGGACTCGCGGCCCCAGTATCGCGTGCACAGCAGCACGAACACGACCAATGCCGGCAACATGCCGAGCACGATCGACGATCCTAAGTACCCGCAGACCCAGCCGAAGAATACGGCGCTGCGGCGCAAGCGATCGCGAGGCGCGATGTCGGCCTCCGCGGTTTGCGCGGACTCGCCTTGCTGATCGGCCGCGAGCGGCGATTCGACGGCAACGATCTCGAACAGCAAGCTCAACGTAATGCACGTGAGTGCCGTGTATGCGACGACCTGCGGCACGATGCGCGCACCAAACGGCCACTCCGACGACACGACGATTGCGGCGATTAGCACGCCGATCGCGGCGACCGATAGCAGCATGCCCGGTGCGATGTGCGGCTGCCCGAGCCGAATCGTCTGGTTGAGTCCGGCCGCGCGCACGCGCCTCATCAGCGGCCCAGCCAAGCTGACAAGTGCGAGCGCAAAGAAACCGATCACGAGCGGCTGTGTCAGCCAGTCCCAGTCGTAGCGGCCAATCGAGATGAACAGGTAGCGCTCGATGATACCGCCGAGCACGAAGCCGAGTATCAGCGGCGGGCGAGGCCAGCCGAGGCGCTTCATCGTCCAGCCGAGCGCGCCAAATGCCAGCAGCACGTAAAGATCGCCCCATTGCCGAGAGCCTTGAAACGCGCCGATGAAGATGATGCCGAGCACGAGCGGCAGCAGCGTGCCGATGCGCACGCTCGCAACGCGCGCGAGCTGATTGCTGAACGCCAAGCACAGGCCTGCGCCGAGCACGTTCGCAAGCGCAATGCTCCAAACGATCGAATAGGTGATGTCGAGGTGCTCGGTCAGCAAGCGCGGGCCCGGCACGAGCCCATGGATCGTGAATGCGCCGAGCAGGATCGCCATCGATGCGCTGCCGGGCACGCCGAACGCGAGCGTCGGCACCAGCGAGCCGCCTTCCTTCGCGTTCGCCGCGCTCTCCGGTGCGATGACGCCACGGATGTCGCCCTTGCCGAAGTTCTGCGTGTCCTTCTCCGACTTCATCGCGTGTCCGTAGGCGATCCAGTCGATGACGGCCGAGCCGAGCCCCGGGATCGCGCCAAGCGTCGCGCCGAGCCAGCTGCACCGCAGCACGAGCCACCAGTGCTGCAGCACGTCGCGAACGCCGTCGAGCTGGCCGCGGCGCGTGTCGATCGACGCGTCGGCGGCGATGCTACGCCGCGCGGCCGCCATGTCGATGAGCTCCGGGATCGCGAACAGGCCGAGCGTCAACGGCACGAGCGGCACGCCATCCCATAAATATAAGGTGTCGAACGTCCATCGCAGCGTCCCCGATTGCGGGTCGCTGCCGATCATCGCGGCGAGCAAGCCGAGGCCCGCCGCCGTCATGCCCTTGAGCGGCGCATGGCCGCTCAACGTCGCGACCGTCGACAGCGCGAACA
>JAHEEN010000131.1 GCA_024640685.1 Rhodospirillaceae bacterium | reverse complement strand
CAGCAACTCTCGCTTTGCTGAACATCCTCACGCTTGCTGCCTATCCGCTGTTTGTCGTTGGAATCGCTTTAATCGCTCGTGCGGTGTTCCTCGACCGAGAAATCGAAAAACCGGAATAGCGGCTTGCACAGCCATTTGTTGATTCTCTAAGGCCAGACGTTCTCGACGACGGCCGTTGTTGGCCGTTCCTTCTCGTTTGCACGAGTTTCTTTGAGTTGTCGTCAGCACCAAATGTTTTTGGTGACAACGATCAGAAAATGCAGTGTCACTCTCCGCGCGAAATCGCTTTGATAGATAGCGGCCGCACTCTCGTGAATACCCGATAGTCGGCCGAGCGAATTTCGACCAAACGCACTCGATAGAGTCGTCGCCGCAATCGCGGCAAGGAGACAACAAATGGCAACTTCAAGGAAGATTCCTCGGATTATTTTCGTCGTTCTGATTGGTTTTTCTTTCGGAGATAGTGCCTTCTCGCAAAGGCCTGACAACTCGGGCGATGCCCCAGTAACCGGGGTCATTGACGGGGCGGCGAATCCAGGCCTCGTCTCACGGGAGGCGCTTTTCCTGTCACTGAGTGGACTACTGGAAAGTTCAGGTCCTAGGAATTGCTCAAATGATACGCAAACCGCTGGGTTCTCAGCGGCTGGAGCGTGCTTGAGCATCGACGGCATAGATATGGCCAAGGCCGAGCAGTTGGCCGGGGAGTTCAGATCGCGGAGCGACGAGATGTCGATGTCCGCGCACGCAAGGTTCTGCGGTCAGCAACGCGCACGACGCGCACCCTACCTGAGTCGCGAAGAGTTCGCAGCAGAGTTTGAGAACTTCGAGGATCGAGGCAGGGCGGAAAGAGCCAATGTTTTCGTCGAGAGAGGCAATGCGCTTCTCGGGCGAGAGGGGATGAATCGATTGATTGCTTGGGCGAATGCCAATCTGAGGAGAGGAATCAGAGAGGTGCAGGTCGATTTGGTCAACCTCATGGAGCGTAGAAACCTTAGCCCGGAGCAGTTCTCAGAGGAATTCTGCTCGCGTGTTCGCCAATAGAGATATCGGAGAGTCACATGAAAACACTTGGTCTTATCAGAATTCTACCGCTCATCGGTATCGTATTCTTCCTACAGTCGTCTGACGCCGAAGCGGCTTGCGGTGTGACGACAAGGACAATCACGTCGCACACCACTCCGATGGTTTATATGAACATCACGAACAGTGGCTACTGTACGCTGTTGGATGTTCTAGTCGGGGTTACGTCCACTTCTGACCAGCCCTCTAATCCACCCATTAGGGGCACCAACTCGGACAGTAAGGCGTGGCTCTGGATTCAGACCATATCGGCGTCGCTGTACTACCACCCTGGCTCTGGTTTTTACACGAGCATGACACATTGTCTCGATACCACATTTGATTGGTGGTACTGGGCAGGTAATGGACCTTTCGACATCATAAAGTATCCGCTCGGGAAGCTTTGTTACATACCAGACGCTTATTGAGCGACGTAGAGCGCTAAATACGCAAGGGCTGCATTTCTGTCCCTCTCGTCCCAACTATCTCAAGAGGCTCGTATCGAGTGCTCGGCGTAACGCCGAGCACTCTCCTCGAGTAGCCTTCGACGAAAGAGGCCATCCCGCTGCCGGGCCTCTCCCCTTGCTATTCTAAGGAATACCCACTACGTGGTGGCCGAGAATGGTTCGCGTCCGCTAGGCTGAAGCCGCCACCTTGAGGTTCACAAAGGAGAGAGACGCAACAGAGGCATGCAGCGACGCGACTATCGATGCGACAATCGTGACCTCAACTCCTAGAATCAGGCACATTTAGGAATCGAGTTTGGAACAGCTAGGAGAGCTTGCAGATCTAATGGCCGTGGATCCAATGATTCTGTTGTCGCCGGAAATGATCGCGCGGGTCGTACTGCTGATCATTCTTTTCGCCGCGTCCGCGTTTTTTTCCGGTTCGGAAACTGCGTTGTTTTCATTGTCGCGATTCGACCTGCGCCAATTGCGACGTGAGCGACACCCGGTTGCAGCCACACTGCACTCGCTGATCGATCAGCCGCGTCGCCTGATAATTTCTATTTTGTGTGGTAATCAGGTCGTAAATGTAATCGCTACCGCCAATCTGACAGCGATTCTCGCGGCACTGTTCGGTGTCCAAAATGCAGCATGGATCAGCTTGGTCATCATGGTGCCATTGCTATTGTTGTTCGGTGAAGCAACACCCAAGACCGTTGCAGTCTCAGATCCTGTAGGTATCAGCACGAGTATTGTCGCAAAGCCAATGCACTTCTGGGTCAACGCGATCTCTCCGTTGACCGGCGCGATCCGTTTCGTTTCGGATCACATCACTACGGCGATTGTCGGAGCAAAAAAAGCGTCCGACAACATCCTACAGGTTGATGAGTTCCGAACTTTGCTCGACGAAGGCGTTGTGCGAGGTGAGTTGAGCGCCACCGAAAGAGCTCTCGTCCACAATCTGCTGCGCGCTGGTGTGGCCGAAATCGTTGAGATTATGGTGCCAAGGACTCGCGTTGATTGGATAAACGGTAATCTCCCAATGAGCGAAATCATCGATCGATTCCTTGCCTATCGGCACAAGAGGGTGCCGGTGTTTCGGGGGCAGCGCGATAACGTCATCGGTTTTCTGTACGCCGAAGATATGTTCAAGCTCGTTGTCGACGAGAATCATCGAGAGAAGATGCGCCTCGATGATGTGATTCGCGCTGCCGTCATGGTGCCATCCACCAAGAAGGTCGATGAGATGTTCGACTACTTCCAGTCGAAAGATCTGCAAGCGGTTATCGTGCTCAATGAATTCGGTGGCGTGGACGGTCTGCTGACGATGAACGACGTACTGACCTGCATTTTCGGAAGACCGCAGGTGGAATCGCAGCAACCAGAATATACGTGGAACTCGGACACCAACGAATTCGAGCTTCCGGGTGACATGAAGCTTATGGATTTCAATCGCATCACGCGGTTTGGTTTAGACGATGCGCGAATGACAACGATCGCGGGAGTAATGTTTCGGCATCTCGACCGGTTGCCCGAAATCGGAGATCGGGTCGCCATCGATGATGTATTGCTTGAAGTTCTCGAGATGGACGGCAATCGTATTTCTCGTATTCGCACTCGGCGCGGCGGCCACGGGAGCACCTAAGTTTCGATGGCCACAGTAGCCCTACTAGTCGGTATGATTATGCTGCTCTTGGCGCAAGGATTCTTTTCCGGTGCTGAGATCGCAATCGTAAACTGCGACAGGACGAAGCTGCGTCATCGTGCAAAGCAAGGCGATGATGGCGCGAAACTGGCGTTGCGCTTGTTGGAGAAGCCCGAGGTGATACTGAGCACGACCTTGGTGGGGACGAACGTCGCTCTCGTGCTGCTGACTTCACTCGCAACCACAGCAGTAATTGCTATGGTTGGGGGTCAGGGCGACATCTATGCGGCGCTGCTGCTGATTCCTGTCACGCTGGTTCTTGGCGAAATTGTGCCGAAGAGTGTTTTTCAACAACGAGCCGACGATCTGACGCCTCGGATCATCTATCCGCTCTATACCTTCTCGTTGATCCTGTTTCCAGTCATATTCTTCTTCTCGAGAACGGCGAGACTAGTGGCTAAAATTATCGGCAGCCGCGGCAAAGGAGCGGGCCTTTTTGTCGTCCGGGAACAAATTCGAGCCATCCTGGATACTGCGGAAGGTGGGGCGACTATCGACGTCTTCGACGCAGCACGCATCCGGAACGTCGTGCGCTTCGGCGAGTTCGTGGCAGGTGACGTGATGGTGCCCGCGGCGGAAATGAAGGCCGTTGATACCGGTGCGACACTGGAAGACGTTGCAAAGCTGCTACGCGACTCGGGACAGGAACACATTCCGGTTTATGACGGTGAGCGCAGCAACGTGACCGGTATGGTCTCCGTAAGTATCTGGAACCTGCTGGAACGGGGGTCGGCAAAACGCGGGCTCGACGATTTCATCAAGCCAGCCTACTTTGTGCCGTCGCAGCATCCACTGGTTGAGCTATTGCCAATTCTTCGGGCCCGCAGCGACCAAAGCGCAGTCGTCGTAGATGAGTACGGCTCGGCTGTCGGGATGATCACCGTAGACAACATCCTGGAGACCGTGGTCGGTCGTGTGACGGTTGGCAGCGCATTCGGTCAGCCAGACACGGCGACTCCGCCGCATTGGGAGTCGATCGGCGATGACGCATACCTCATGGACGGTCGGCTGACGATCGCTGACGTTAATGATGTATTGGGCACCAAAATGGGTACCAGCGAGGCTCGCACTGTCGGCGGCCTTGTCGTGGCGCGATTGCGGCACGTGCCGCAAGCAGGCGAGTTCATTGACGAGGCAGGGTTTCGTTTTACCGTTGTCGATGCCACTGAGCGATCGATTTCGACACTGCGAGCAGAGGTCATCGATAACACCTAGCTCGAGCGGCATCTGTGCGATACTCAATGACGTCGAAGGCATCGGGGAACTGAACTTCCTCGATATTGGCGATCTGCTAACGGTCGAAGAGGGTGAGTCGCTGAGCGATGAGAGCATCATCGAGTGGCCTCTCTCGCCTACTATTGACTCGAATTCGTTGATTCTATGAAGTCTTCGATGATTCGCGCCGCCTCTGCGGGCGTCTCGACGAATGAGAACAGATTCAGATCTTCGGCTGAAATGACGCCCGCATCGACCATTGCGGGAAAATTGATAATTTCCCGCCAATACTCCTCGCCAAAGAGAAGGACGGGCATGGGCTTGATTCTTTTTGTTTGCAAGAGCGTCAAAGCCTCGAATAGCTCGTCACACGTTCCGAAGCCACCTGGAAACACCACTAGCGCGCGCGCCCGATGCAGGAAGTGCATCTTCCGGAGTGCGAAATAGTGAAACTGGAAGGTTAGTTCTGGCGTGATATGAGGATTCGGGATTTGCTCTCTAGGAAGCACAATATTCAGCCCGATGCTCTTTGCGCCGACGTCCGCTGCGCCTCGATTGGCGGCCTCCATGATCCCAGGGCCACCGCCGGTCATCACTACACACTTCTGTTGGTCCTGGCCCTGTTCTCGGGAGGACAGGATAGAGGCTAGCTCGCGCGCCTCGCGATAGTACCTGCTGTCAAGCGTACAGCCACAGTCGCTGGGAGTCGTAGATGATTCCGGATCCTCGACCCGCGTACTACCGAAGATCACTACGGTCGACCTAACATCGTGCTTCTCCATCAGAAGCTCGGGCTTGAGAAACTCCAGCATTAGTCTGACGGCACGCAGCTCGTCGCCCAGCAGAAATTCACCGTCCGCGAATGCGAGTCGATAGCTCGGGGATCGCGTCTGCGGTGTATCGGTATCCTTCTTCGCTGGGATAAGATCGTCGCTAGCGCACGGAAATCGGTTCGCACGTGATTTTTGGGTCATGAACAGCTCCCGTTCTGGTCTCTAGAGGCATCCATCTTAGTGAGAAGCGGAAAACAAGAATGAGTGAAATTGTAGTCAACTTGTTGACTGATAGCGCGAGGGATCACATGTCCCGATGGTGATGCCGGGCGACATATCTACTGAAGGGCAACCGCCGTGGGTGGGCGAAGTCAGCTCAGTTCTTGACAGGTATGGCGTCGACCACGGCAACGGTCTTTCCAGCGATGAAGTAGTAGCTCGAAGGCGGCGATACGGACCGAATCATCTCAAAGGCGCGAAACGACGAGACGCGTTGGCGATTCTCATCGAGCAATTTCGCAGCGTCGTTATCCTACTGCTCGTCGCTGCGGCCGCTTTGTCGTTCATTTTTGGTGACCTGCCCGAGGGGGCGGCAATTTTAGGTGTGATTCTAATCAATACAGCCATTGGATTCGTTACGGAACTCAGGGCTGTCCGCTCCATTGAAGCTTTACGCAAGCTTGGACGCGTGGACACCACGGTTCGCCGCGGTGGCGAGACGAAGCGAGTTCCCGCCGACAGCCTCGTTCCTGGCGATATCGTTCTCATCGAAGGCGGAGATGTGATCACGGCGGATATCAGAATCGTCGACGCTTCGAAACTTGAGGCGGACGAATCAACGCTAACCGGCGAGTCACTGCCAGTTTCCAAAAGCGCCGACGCGCTTGAGAAGCAAACCCATCTCACCGAGCGGACGAACATGCTCTTTAAAGGGGCAGCTGTCACGCGCGGTACCGGAGTCGGGGTCGTGGTCCAAACTGGGCTAAACACCGAACTCGGTCGCATTTCGAACTTAGTAATGGCGGCTGAAGCTGAGGAGACGCCACTCGAGAAGCGGCTGGATGCGCTGGCACGCCGCCTAATCGGCGTCACACTTGTCATCACAGGATTCGTAGCAGTATCTGGAATTTTTGGGGGTCGTGACATCGTACTCGCGATCGAGGTGGCGATCGCGCTCGCTGTCGCGGCGATTCCAGAGGGTTTGCCAATAGTCGCGACCATCGCGCTCGCACGCGGCATGTGGCGGATGGCTCGCAAAAACGCGCTTATAGCCAGACTATCAGCCGTCGAAACATTGGGAGCGACAAGCGTCATCCTGACGGACAAGACCGGAACGCTGACGGAGAATCGCATGACCGTAACCCAGTTGGCATTGTCCGACGCTACGGTCTCCATCAGCGGTACCGGACTGGATCTGGAAGGCGAATTTCGGGACGACGGTAGATCCCTTGACGATAGTCAGCTTGATCTGACTCGACAGCTTCTCTCTATCGTCGTGCTTTGCAGCAACGCTTCGGTTAAATCGAACGCAGATACTGAGCCACCTAATACGGTTGGAGATCCAACAGAGGTCGCTCTGCTCGTCGCGGCAGAAAAACTAAATCTGCGACGTGAAGAGCTTCTGAAAGCAATGCCGGAGATCCGGGAGGAGTCGTTCGACACTGCGACAAAGGCCATGGCGACTTTTCATGCGCAAGGTTCATCAGTCTTGGTCGCGGCTAAAGGCGCACCCGAGTCCATCCTGCAGTACTGTTCTGCGGTCCGCACGGCTGATGGCGACTTATACCTTACTGACGAGCTTCGTAGCGCTTGGCACAAGCGCAGTGTCGCGCTCGGCGAAGAAGGTCTTCGGACACTGGGTGTAGCCTCAAAGATGACTGAGAGCGAAAACGAGGCGCCATACGAGAACCTCGTCCTACTCGGCATAGTAGGGATTCTCGACCCTCCAAGGGCGGGCGTCCGCGAAGCGTTGGCGGCATGTCGGAGTGCGGGCATTGTCGTTGTGATGGTCACCGGCGACCACGTCGCCACGGCTCGTAACATAGCAGTCAACCTCGGCCTAATCGACGAAAACTCGCCCGAGTCCTTGATCATCGACAGCCGACTACTTGGCGCTATCGATTTGCTGTCACCAGAAGATCAGGATCGCGTAGCCGAAGCACGAGTCATTGCACGTGCTAGCCCCGAGCAAAAACTCGAGTTGATCGAATTGCATCAGAATGCGGGCCGAGTCGTGGCGATGACAGGTGATGGTGTAAATGATGCCCCCGCACTTAAGAAGGCCGACATTGGTGTTGCGATGGGCGTGCGTGGCACGGAAGTTGCGAAAGAAGCGGCAGCCATGATCCTTCAGGACGATCAGTTCCAAACGATTGTGGAGGCCGTGGCTCACGGACGGGCGATTTATTCAAACATTCGGAAGTTCGTCGTTTATTTAATGTCCTGCAACATAAGTGAGATTTTCATCGTTGGAATCGCGACGCTCGTCGGCGCTCCGTTGCCGTTGTTACCTCTGCAGATTCTGTTTCTCAATTTGGTGACAGATGTTTTCCCGGCTCTCGCGCTCGGCGTCGGTGAGGGACCTCCAGGGCTCATGCAACGACGACCGCGCCCGGCGAAGGAACCAATTCTCACCAGTAGTCACTGGCGGCTTATCGTGGCCTATGGGGTCGTGATGTGCGTGGCTGTGTTAGGGGCGATGGCAATTGCAGTTTTCGAGCTTGAATACGATGGCCCGCAAGCGGTAACAGTATCGTTTCTCACCCTGGCATTCGCGCAGCTCTGGCATGTGCTCAATATGCGCGACAGCGTGGGTAGCTGGGTGCGAAACGAAGTCACGCGGAATCCTTGGATGTGGGTGGCGATTCTGCTCTGCATCGTATTGATTTTGGCATCGGTCTATCTTCCGGGGCTTGGCGATCTTCTTGGTACAACCCCACCGAGCGCTGTGGGGTGGGTGTTGATTCTAGCTATGAGCGTTATGCCGGTGTTATTGGGGCCCGTGATCCGCATGACGGTAAAGCGAAGAACGCTGGCCGATTCGCAGACAGCGGTCGCGGATCGATGAATCTCACGTCTTAGTGCGTATTAGCTATCTCGGAAACCCGAAAGACCCTTTCGGAACGACGTCGTTGACTGGCGCTGCCTACCGGGTGATAGTGGAAAAGGAGTCCCAGCCGACGCGAATTGAGCCTGTGGTAAACCTGTAGCGCCAAGGGTCGTCAAGTCACTGCGGTACGTACTGGCTCGACACGGCTGGGTCGCAGTCGAACTCGAAAAGCTCCAAATCGGGACGATAAATCCACTCGATGCTGCCTCTAAGCGGCTGCGCCAAGTAATCGGGATCTTCGAGAACGAACTCGACGGCAATGCTGCGGCCGTCTTCATTGAGCGTGTATCGCTCGACGACGTGCTTGCGCGGCCCTGACGGCACGCCGGTCTGATAGGGCGAGCGGTGATCGGCGAAGTTACGCGTGTCGACGACCAGTGTGTCGCTTTCCCACCGGCCGATCGAATGCCCGAGCAGCGTACGTTCTGCGGGATCGGGGTGCTGCCGGCCATCCAAATAGATCGTCCGCTCGGTATCGAACCATTCGTTGCGCAGCGTGATCGC
>JAHEEN010000130.1 GCA_024640685.1 Rhodospirillaceae bacterium | reverse complement strand
GACAAAACGAGCCACAACGCAAACAGGATGACGGCGGTTAGGATTCTCACAGCTCGATCCGCTCCCAAGTCGCGTCCGTGTTGTAACGGTGAAACTCGAACGTCTGTGGGTCCAGAGCGACGAGATTCAGCCATTGATTGTGAAAGAACTGCTGTAGGATCTCGTGCTTGGCGATGATGCCGCCGATAATCTCAGGCGCGGCCTCGATAAGCGCCAAGAGCCGCACCGGCTCGTGGTAATGAGTCTTGCCGTCGTTGACGGTCTGCAGCGGCAACCCGGTCGCGAGATCGCTTTGCGAGCCGTACATGACGCCGATTCCAGACACGATGTTGTGGATGACTTTGCTGCCGCTGCCATATTTCCAAGGATCGGTTGCCGACGTGTAGTACTGCATGTTGATCCACTCGGTCACGACGAGCGGCGCCGTCATGATGCGCTCGAGGAACGCGCCATCGGGATCCGTGCTCGCATCGTATGAGTGCATGAAGCACCGCCCGCCGAGATCGAGACCCTTCGTCAACTGCCTGCGGCCGATGACGAACCCGGCGTTTCCCGACAAGCCCCACTCTGGCCGCGTCGTGGCCCAATCCATGCAGCGCGCCTCGACGTGGGCGTAGGCCTGCTTCGCGGTCATTCCGGGCGGCGTTCCGGGAATTCGCCTGCAACGCTCGAGCGCCTGCTGCTCGCCACCGGCGACGAACGCCCTTCGCAGTTTCTCTAGGTCATTGCGGTGACTGTCCGGAACGTCGATCAGATCGTAAAGGTCGACGCGATCCGATGTCGTGTTGTGCTTGGCGGGGAGGAACCACGTGTCCTCGGGAATCGTCAGGCCGCGCTGCGCAAGCTCGGCGCGAACCTCCGAGCTGTTGGCCATCGCTGCGAACGTGCGCGCGTTCGGGTCGCCGTGGCGGCCACCGCACGCGCCGCAATCGAGCGCCGCAAAATACGGGTTGTTGTCGGTCTCGCTACCGTGACCGCAAAGTACGACGAAACGACCGAATTTCTCGATCAGGCCAATCATCCGCAGACCGCCTTCGATAAAGTTGGCCTGCTGCTCGACGGTGAAGCCGTGCGTCAAGTCGATCGGTTGCCCGCCGACTTCCGGTGCCTCGCCGGTCGTCATCCCGACCCGAATCTCAGTCTCGACCGGCTGCACAAACAAGCCACGGATCGCGTCGCTCAACGCCTTGTATGGCCGCCGAATCAGTGTCTTGCCCAACAGCGCAACGCTGAAAAACGGTCCGAGCACATCAACCAGGAGGAACGCTGCGATTGGGTTGTGCTTGAGCTCGTGGAACAAATGCTCGCCGAAGTGCTTCCAGCGAGAGCCCGACGCGTAGGTAGCTAGCGCTTGCTCTTGTCCTGCCCGCGGTAGCTCAAGCAACGCGTTCGACGGCACCAGCAAAACCGGACACAGCGGATAGGATTCCTCAGTGTCGTAGCCTCGGTGGCTGATCGGAATTCCGAAGAACCCTGCGTAACCGAGGGTTTCGACCGACGCTGCCGCCTCGAAGTGGCGCCTGAACGGCTCGGATCGAACGTCGATGCAGAACGCGGCTTGCGCGAGCGGGCGTCCGTCGACCGGCGGCGCCGACGCGCGGTGTGCGGCGATTTTCGACAGCAGATCGAAGCGGAACGAGTCCTCGTAGGCCTCGAGCCATACGGGCTTCTGGCGTTCGTCGGGAAACTCGTCCAGCCATCCGAGAAGCGTGGTCGCGTCTTCCTTCGTCATCGCTCTCGCAGCCTCCGACGAAAGACCGAGGAACTGCGCGAGATTGAACACGCGCCACGCGTCACGACATACTGCAACCTTATTGGCGCTGACCGCGGCACTGGCGACCCCGCCCTGCCGTTCCAGATAGCGCGTAATGGCTGACAACGTCCCAGTAACGTTCCAGCGGCGCCGCGACTCGACGTTGACGAGCTCGACTTCGTAAAACATCCGCACTGCGAGGTACTGAACGATATCGATCGGACAAGCTTTCTGTATCGGGTCGTCCGGATTCAAACCTCGCCAGCGGATCAAGCCGGTCCAGCCGGGCAGCTGCGCGAGCACGCGCATCAGGTAGTCCGGCCAACGAGTCTCCGGCACCTCGAGCGCCTGCAGCGACGCACGTATCGCGGCCTCAGGATCGTCGGATAGCGCAGCCACCTTCTCGGCGAAACGCTCGATGCCGAGCAGCCTACCGCTCGCATCGAACTGAGCGAGCTCGCGCCACGCGGCATAAAAACCCGATCGCTTGTCCGGCATCTCCCATGCGGCCATGCCCTCGTCGACGAAAGACGACACCCATTTGATGACTTGCGCATCGATCGTCGTGACGATCGTTGCGCTAGCAGCCTCGTCGATCCAGTCGCTGAGCGCGCGGCGAAACGGCAGCTCGATCTTCGCGACGTCGCCGGCGGCCGTAGGCCTGTCGCGATCGCCGAACCGGGGATCGACGAGATCGAGCGCAGCGAGCGCGTGCCGCCACAACGCATCGAGTTCAGCGTCAGTCATAGTACCGGCACGCGACCGCGTCAGCGCGCGACCGCTGGTGAACTGCCAGTCGAACAGTGCAGGCGCGAGCGAATCAATGCCGTGCAGAAAATGCAGCCGCTGCACTTCGCCAGCCGTTACGGTCCGCGAGCCGAGCAAAACCGAGCCGTCACTACCGGGGCCCAGCCGCTCGAGCGCGCGATCGACGCTAGCCGCAGTGATCCGCCCTGACTCGTGAGCACTGCGGTATTCATCGATCGACAGGTAGCCGTCGGCGCCGAACAGCTGCTTCGCCTGCCGGACAGCCTCATCGAAGGGCAGATGCTCGAGACCTTGGATTGGGTTGTGGGATACGAACCCCTTCATTGGCCAGAACTGGGAGACCGGTTCGACGGCCTCCTCGATCTGGTGAACGAGCTCGCTCGCGGCAGCCATCGTCAGGCAGACCTTTTGCGTGCAGCCAATGGATGATCCGAGACTGCCCGATGCGCATCGAGCCCGGTGACCTCGAGCTCGCGACCGCTCTCTTTGAACTCCTTTTTCATCATCGCCAGGTTGGCCATGACGGTGTGGTCGACAAGCTTCGTGTCCGACATATCCACGACGACTTTGTTCGCCGATTGCCCGACGATACGGCCCCTGAGCGCAATCCACGTGCTGAAGATTGCGGAGTTACCGACTTTGATCGTGGCCGAATCCTCAGCGGTATCGCTCCTGAGGCTCGGCTTGAACAGCGAGCCGATCGGCGCACCGTTGATGACATGAATGATTGCCTTGACCAGTATGCCGATCATGATGCCAATCAGGAGATCCGTTGCGAGCACGCCGAGGATCGTCGAGACGAAGATGATCAACTGCTCGCGGCCGACCTTGTACATGTGCAGGAACTCCTGCGGCGAGGCGAGACGAAAGCCCGTAAACACGAGCATCGCTGCAAGCGCGGCGAGCGGAATTTGATTGATCAGCGCCGGCGCAAGTGCCACAAACAGCAGCAGGAATATGCCATGGAACATGTTCGCGAACCGCGTACGTGCGCCGTTGTCGATGTTGGCCTTGCTACGGACAATCTCGGAGATCATCGGTAGTCCGCCAACGAACGCGGCTGCCGTGTTGCCGATTCCGACGGCAAGCAAGTCCTTGTCGAGATTCGTCTTGCGGTGCCACGGATCGATCTGGTCGACGGCCTTTGCGCTCAACAGCGACTCGAGACTACCGATCAGCGAGAACATGATGATGTATGTAATTCCGGTGGACGTCAGCACGCCGGAGAAATCCGGAAACGTCAACGCACTGAACATATTGATCGGCACGTTGACGAGGTAGCGTGGCCCGAGCGTGTGGTCCTGACCGGCAAACGCAATCGTCTGCTCCGTGCCGATATCGAAGTACATGCCGAGCGGAATGGCGATCAGCAACACAAGCATGGGTGCAGGGATGATTTTGAGCTTTGGGCTCTTGATCAGCGGGAAGCCGAACATGATTGCGAGGCTGATGCCGCCGATCACTGCAATGATAGGATTCATCTCCAAGAAGTAGCTCGGAATCGACGCGAGTCGCTCGAGCGGCGTGCCGCTGGCCTGGACGCCGAGCGTGATCGGCAGCTGTGTCGCGATGACGAGTACGCCGATCGATGCGAGCAAGCCGTGCACGGCCGACGTCGGGAAGAACTCGCCGAGGATGCCGGAGCGAAACACGCCGAACAGTATTTGAATGAAGCCTGCGACGACGCCAACACCGAGCGCCAAACGATAAGCCGCAATATCGGCTGCAGGGTCGGCCCCGCCGGTGAATCCGAACTCGGTGACACAGCCGAGTGCAATGACGATGAGGCCGGCGGCCGGGCCTTTGATTGTCAGCTCGGAGTTGCTGATGAACGCCGACAAGACACCGCCGATGATCGCCGTGAACACGCCGGCGATCGCCGGATAGCCGCAGGCGAGCGAGATCGCCAGACACAACGGCAATGCGATCAGGAATACCAGGAAACCCGACAGCATGTCGGCTTTCCAGCTTTTCTTTAGGCCGTCGAAGGTTCCGACCGGAACGTCGGTTGTAGTCGTGCTCATGGCGTCCCTCTAGATTAGTGTCGAGACAGAACTGGCGGATTGCTAGTCATTTGCCGCGTTCCCGCAGCCATGGGACAGGTCGCAAACGTCTGCGCACCCGGTGACAGGTTGATCATTACAGTTCCCCCTCTGACGTTGTCGTTCTAGGCGCCGAGCGCAGTCAACTCCAGACGCGTCGCACATCTTTGACGGCGCGACTCAATTCCTCGGCGTCGTGAGAGCGTGTATCCAGAAAACTCAGCGCTTTCAGCAGCCAGCTCGCCAGATCGCGATTCGCCAACGAGTAGCGGACACTGCGACCGGCTCTTCTTTGTTTAACGAGCTTAGCATGCCGCAGCACGCTCAAATGCTGCGACACAGTTGGCTGCGGCACTTCGAGAATTTCGACGAGCGAGTGCACGTCGAGCTCGCCCTGCTCTCCATGCGCGAGCTCTTCGACGATGCGAATCCTGCATTCATGCCCGAGCGCCCGAAAGGTTTCGGCGAGCTCGCGGGCTACCATTTGTCGTGCTGGCATTCGTATATGCTAATACCATGGTATATGATTGGCAATATTCAACTGCAGCGTCTGGATTCGGGATGATGCCGCGCCAATCGCTCGTCGAGCGTTCCCGTTCACATTACGCTTGGCGCAGCCTGCACATAGACCGCTAGAGAGGAAGTTAGTTCGTGAGAATGGTCACCAATCTGAAACGTAGCGCCTTGATCGGCAGTCTCGTAGCGGTCGTGATGTTGTACGCGGCGCCGTCTCATGCTCAGGTCGATGAGGACAAGACCGGGGCGTGGTACATGTACTTCTGGAACATACCTGCCGGGGAGCGCCGCTTCGGCTTCCAAGGCGATATTCAGCATCGCAACTGGGACACGCTCGGCGACCTCGAGCAGCTGTTGATCCGCGGCGGCGTCACGTGGACACCGCGCAATAGCCGGGCTATGTATACGCTCGGCGTCGGACACGTGACGTCCGGTGAATTCGGCCCGAGCAGCGAAGAAACTCGCGAAAAACGGATCTATCAAGAGTCTTTGTTTTCGCACCAGGCCGGCCGCAATTTCTTCATGACCCATCGCTTCCGCTTCGAGCAGCGCTGGGTCGAGAACCAGGATCTTCGGCTACGAGCGCGCTATTTCTTTGCGCTGAACGTGCCGTTCAATCAAGACTCGCTAGCCGCCGGCGCGCACTACTTCGCGTTTTACAACGAGCTGTTCTTGAATCTGAATCAGGACATCGGGCAGGGCCGCCGTGTCGATACGTTCGATCGCAATCGTCTTTATCTCGGCTACGGCTACAGTCTGCGCGACGATCTGCGCCTCCAGTTCGGCTACATGAATCAACGGACTGACGACATCGACAAGGAGCAACTGCAGTTCAGCGTTTTCCACACGATGTAGCGCAACACTAGCGCCGGCCCCGAATCGGACAAACAGGAACGGCCCGTCAGGCGGGCCGTTCCGATGAGATCGGCGCTATCGGCAGGGACAGGTGACCGGGACACCACCGCAATTGCTGCGATCCGCCCAGCTCGCGGTTAGCCCCGCGTGGCTGCGCCTAGAGGTCGAAGTCCATCGAGTAGGAGACCACGAACTTCGGCTCGCCGTTGTCGTTGCCGCTAACGTCCAAGCCTGACCGGAACGGCGTCGGTCCCGGGGTCAATGTCGAGTCGAGATCCGTGTCGGTGATCATGAACGTGAAGTTGTTGACGTGAAACGACACCGAATAGTCCGTGTAGCTACCGGTTGCAAAGTTAAACCACGTCATGAAGTCGCCATCGTGGTGACCGGCATGTAACGTGATTCCGAGGCCACTTTCGGTCTCGAAGCTGTAATCGAGCGATAGGTAGAACGCCTCGCCGAAGCCGAAGTCCGCGTTCGTGACACCAAAGTCTGCCTCGTAGGCGGCCTCGTCGGCCTCCGTGCCACCGAGAATATAGCCGGTGACGCTGAAGTCTCCAAAACCTAGCGTGCCGTAGATCTCGTGGAAATCGATGTCAGCCGCGGCATCGTAGTTGTAGTAGAGCCACCCAACATCGTAGGAAAAGCTATCCGTCTCACCGGAGTAGCCGAAATAGATGTCGTGCTCATACGAGTACGGGTCGCCCGGCGCATATTCGACGTTCGATGCCCAAGTCCCGACATAGAACCCGCTGTCGGACGCCCAATCGAGACCGCCCTGCACCGCAGCCTGGTTGATTGTCTGCGTCAAACCGCGCCAGATGTAGTTATTCGTGAACGAAGCGTTCGCCGTTATCTGGGCGACGGCAGCATTGCTGCTCAGAGCAAGCAGTGCAGCAGCACAGAGTGATTTTGGATTGATCATTTTCGATTGTCCTTAAGCTAGGTATTCCATTACGAATGTGCGTCGACATCCGTTGAGCCGACACTTGCGCTCCTGTAAAGCAGGAACCGTGCCAGTCTTAGAAATGCTTTAGAAACAGGTGATTACAGTCGCGAGGTGAGGCCGTTAGCGCTGTACTAGTGCAAAACGGGGCGGCGACGCACCGGATTGGTGCGTTACTGATGAGTCGAGCCTCGGCCAAGCGCCCGTGCGGGGCCTTCGCCCGGGCGCGATGAAATTACTGATACCGTATGCACGGCCCGCAGCTATAGTGAGCCCCACTTGCAGCTGCGTCAGGACAAATGACTCGACGTGCTCCGCTCGCACCGACATTTGCTGCTCGCATCAGCGCCGGCCGCGCTACTCGGCGTCACCAATATCGGTGCGCAGATACGCGCGACGACGGGCAGCATCGACTCATCGTGGCAGACTTCGTTGTTGAGCGTGCTCGGCGTCGCGCGCGACACTGACAGCACTGTTGCCGCGTTCGCTGCCGGCGCTGTCTATTGGCTACCGCTTCTCGGTGTCGCGCTGATCGTTAGCTTTGCTTGGGGCAGCGTATTTGCCCGCGCGATGAATCGCTCGATCGATCCCGTGTGGCTGCCGGCAGCGTGGCTGTTCTCGCTGATGCTGCCGGCGAGCGCCCCGATCGGCACCACAGCAATCGCGCTCAGCTTTGGCCTCGTGTTCGGATGTCACGTGTTCGGCGGCACCAACCGCTATCTGATCAATCCAGCTTTGCTAGCGGTCGTGTTTCTGGGCGTCGGCTATCCAACACTTGCAGCGCCCGATGCTGCGTTGCCTGGTGGCGCGGCATTATCGACGTGGTCCGTGATCGCCGCGACGAGCGTGGAACTTGCGCAGCTCCAAGGCATCGGACTGCTGGGCGCAGCGTTCGGCGACGAGGTCGGCGCGATTGGCACGACGTCGGCGATCGCGAGCCTCGTCGGCGCCGCGTATCTGATCAGCGTACGCGCCGCCGCGCCGTTGGTCATCGTCGGGGGCCTATTGGGTTTAATCGCCACTGGCATGCTCGGGGCTAGCGTGCCGTGGGCTTGGCACCTCGCACTTGGCAACGTCGCATTCGCGTTGGCGTTCGTTGCGACCGACTCGACGACCTGTCCGGGGACGCGGCCCGCGCAGCTGCTCTACGGCATTTTGTTCGGTGGCGTTGTGATCGCGATACGGATGGCTGATCCGGCGCATCCCGAGGGCACCTGGTCAGCACTGTTGCTTGCGACGCTGTGCATACCGCTGATAGAGCGCGCGACGATGGGCGTTCGTCGCACGATCGGAGCACGGAACGATGCGTGAGCCTGAGACATTGGGGCGCACACTCTTCGTCGCGGCTAGCGTCGCGCTCGTTTGCTCGCTGATCGCATCGATCGCAGTGACGTGGCTGCGCCCGATTCAGCTCGCTTACGAGTCCGTCGAGCGGAACCGAGTCGTGCTCGTCGCTGCTGGTCTCGTGCCCGCAACGGCAGCATTCGAGGACCGCGAGATCGTCGCTCGTTCTCTCGAGCTCGAGCCGGCGCTCGTCGATCTCGAAACAGGCAACCTCGTCAACGCAGACCCGCGCACGGTCGCAACCTACGACTATCGCGCTGCCGCCGACGATCCGTCTGCCAGTCGGGCGATCGAAGCATCGGCCGACATTGCAGCACTCGGCCGTCGACCGCTGCTGATGCCCGTTTACTTTCGCTACGTCGATGGCGCTCTGGATCGCCTGGTCCTGCCGATTTACGGCAGCGGCATGTGGTCGACGATTCACGCTTACATCGTGCTCGACTCGGCCCTGACGCACGTCGTCGGCCTTCACATTGCCGAGCACGGCGAAACGCCTGGGCTCGGCGATCGCATCGAGGACCCGGGCTGGCTCGCGCAATGGTCCGGCAAACGTGCAGTCGATGGGACCGGTGCGCCGGCCTTGACGATAGGCGCGGCGCCAGCGGGCAGCGAGGACACACGTATCGACGGCATCACCGGCGCGACCGTCACCGTCGA
>JAHEEN010000331.1 GCA_024640685.1 Rhodospirillaceae bacterium | reverse complement strand
GGCGACGGCACGAACGCGCCGTTCAGCAGCGTGCTCGAATAACGCTCACCGAGACCGCGCACATAGATGAACTTGTCGTTGACGAGCGTCAAGCCCGGGACGCGGCGAAGCGCAAGCGAAACAGACGAATCTCCGGTGCGTGTGAATTGCTCGACGCTCAGAAAATCCGCAACCGTTTCTCGCTCGAGGCGCTCACCGACAACGTCGAACGCCGTCGACCGCAATCGCCCGACCGCAACCACCTCCTCCATGATTAATGCAGCAGCAGCTTGCCTGATCTGGTTCGCGGCGGCCTCGCTGGCTTGGCTCGGGGCGGCCTCCTGCTCTGGCTCCTCGGCCTCCTGAGCGGCAACCCACGACGTACCAGACAGAGTCACTGCCGCAAGCACTGCGTATCGTTTGCTTCTAAACCGGCTCTTCATCATTCAGGACCTTTGAGTCTGTTCAACGCAATCGACGGATCGGGCATTGAGGCTCGATCCGTCGGTCGCTCATACCGTGCGTACGCTGGCCGATTGGCCAGTGCCTCAAGGATTGCCGAACCAAAGCGCCTGACCTTGGTTACTCGGCTGCAGTCCGTAAGCCCAAGGCTGGGTCCAGTCGTCAGCACGCGTCACGGCCCCGATCTGCACCGGAAAAGTCGCGGTGATGTCGGTGCCCGCGTTATCGATCAGCGTCGTTTCCGTGTAGAACGAATCGAGGATTTGCAAATTGCCGTTCGCAAAGACATCGGCTTCCTCGATGATCACGTTGTTCGAGTTGAAGCTGTAATCGACACCGTTCGTGCTCGGATTCGCGCCCAATACCCACTCGGCGATATCGTCGCCATTCTCGAGCGAATCTTTGACGGCATCCTCACAGACGATCAGCGTATTGACCATCGTGCTCTGGCCGTTCTGCGCCCAGTTGCGCGTTACGTCGTCGTCGAGCTCGAAGCACTCGTGATCGCCGGCGGGATCATCAGAGTACGCGCCGAAAATGATGCTGTTCTCGAACTGCGATTGCGGGCCACGGCGTAACGTCGGACCTTCGGACGCATCCGAGCCGGCCGGCTCCGCGTTCGAGACGATGCACGTCATGTTGCGAATCGTCGGGTTCGTGACCGGCGCTGTGCCTAGAGCCTCACCAGCTCCCGCTCGAGCCTCACCGATGTTGTCGCCTTCGATGCAGCGGTTGCCGGATCCTTGCGCTTGGATGATCAGCGCATTCTCGATCGTCCCGTTGTAACCGTCCGTGTAATCCAGCGAGTCGTCTTGGATGTACATCGCGATGTAGTTCGTGACGTTCACGGAGCCGCCGAAAAATTCGATGCCGTCGTCAGCACTTGCGTAGGCCTGGATGTTCTCGATCGTCGTCCCGGAGCCGACGCCGTTGAGCGTCAGGGCCTGAATCTCGTTGCCGCTCGGACCGAAGCCCGTGTGCTTGATGATCACGTAACGCAAAATGCCCGAGCTTTCGTCGGCGGCGTTACCACCGTAAAACGAGAAGTTGTCGCCTTCGGACAAAACACCGCAGGTACCGTCAGTTCGTTCCGTATCCGTGCAGTTGTTCGTTATGCCGTTGCCGTTGATGATCATGCCGGCCCAAAGCTGCACATCCTCCGCGCTAGCCGCATTGAGCACCGCATCGGTCACGCCCGTGAACGTGATAGGCAATCCGGGGCTACCGTCGGCGATGATCTGCGAGCCGCGCATGATGCCGAGGTAGTCACCCGTATCCTGGAACGCCAGCGTGCTGCCCGGTGCAATCGTCAGCGTCGGGCCCTCGCCTTCGGCTGGCACAGGGTTCGCGACGGTCTGGTTATCGACGTTCTCGCCAACGATGAGGCTGTCCTCGAAAACGTGAACGCCGGTGATGAATGGAATGAGCAAGTCCGTCGTCAGCGGGTTCAGCTGACTGACGAAGGCGCCCGAGTACAGACAGTTCGTTCCATCGAAGGCGCCCTGTCGGAGCTCGCTAGTATCGGGATCAGTATAAGAAGCACAGGGATTGGACCCCCCACCACCACCGCCTGACGAGCTGTTGTCGACGGAGTTGTCGACGTTCGTTGGCGACAACACGACGTCTCCCGACTCGCAGCCGACAACGAACAGAGCAGCCACGGCAGCGGCCACGTAATGCTTAGTGCTCATACCGAATTTCTCTCCGCTAAAGTCACGCTATTAACTACGCTGTAGAAAAAGTGGGTCTTCAGTCGACCGCAATGCGTGGCACATCCTAGGGATCGAATGTGTAAAGGTTGTGAAGCCTTTGTTACGGGCTCGTTACGGGCGGCTGTAGGCCGCACCGCTCATGACTGCGCGCTTCGACGCGGCGCGTTCCTCGAGCGAGAACCGGTATCCATAGCCGCGAACGGTCTGAATCAACGAGTCGCAGCCGAATGGCTCTAGCGCCTGCCGTAGACGCCGTACATTGACGTCGACCGTTCGGCGTCCTGCTCTGACGTGTCTCGGCCAGGCATGCTGCAGCAACTCTTGCCGGCTAAACGCGCGGCCGGAATGCTCGATGAAGAACTCCATCAGCCGAAATTCCGTTGGCGCTAACGACACGCTGTCCTCGCGAACGAACAGCCGATGAGCGAC
>JAHEEN010000129.1 GCA_024640685.1 Rhodospirillaceae bacterium | reverse complement strand
GCCGCTCGCGAGGATGACCGCGCGGCGGGCTCTGATGTGCACCGTCTCGCGGCGCTCATCGACATTGCCGTTCTGCCAGTAGCTTTGCATGAGCTCGCCGGTTTCCGGGTGCTGTCGCGGTGAATAGTGTGCCCTGATCCCTAGCGCCCGCCCTGCGAAAGGCTGCTCCCGCACGATCTCGTCGAAATGCCGGTGAAGCATGAACTCGACGCCCTTCTCGCGCGCCGAGAATTCCAGTGGCCTGGACAGCGCCGCGCCGTTCAACACGGCGCCGGGCCCGACGTAGCGGCTCGCATCGAGCATCTGCACCGGCGCAAATGCGCTCGAGCGCTCGAGATCGGCAACGCCCGCGTCCTCGGCCGAAACGGTGCCCGCCTTGATATCCGTCTTTTCGCCCAGCATGAAAAAGCAGCGGGCGCCACGAGCGCGGGACAAGCCCCCGCCGCCATGGGTACCGTTGACCCGCGTGAACCGCACGTAGTTGTCCATCAGGAACTGCCGAGTGGCCGGGCAGTTCTCCGCCCAGGCACGCACCAGCTCGCGCTCGTTGTATCGGTACGGGCTCTGACCCTGGCGATCAAGCACCGACCAGTCGGTAATATCGGTGAACAGGAGCTCGATGCTGTCATCGAGCTCTTCGGGATCCTCGACTGGAGCGACCGCGACAAATCCTTCCGCGTCGCTGTCGCCCTTCATATCCCTGAGCTGCACCGGATCGCCGCCGCCTAGAGACGTGAACGAGCCGCTGTGCAGCATTCTTCCGCCGAGGTCGTAGTTGGAATCGACCACGAGCACACTGGCCCCGAGATCCCTCGCGCGAATGGCGGCAGTCAGACCTGCGCAGCCGCCACCTGCGATCACGACGTCCACCTCGTAGTCCCAGACGAGGTCTTCGGCGCCCGTCGAGGCCTGCCCTTGGGCGCGCCCGGACTCCATCAGGGCGGTCGCACCCAACCCGACAGCGGCTCCGGTCTTGACGAAGTCTCGCCTGCTCAGGCCTTGGTCGTTCTGGAGCTTCGGATCATCTCGAGTATCGTCGCGTTTCTTGGCCACGTGTCATCCCCCCCGATAGCTGCGCCGGTGCCCTTTGATCCGCACACGGTGCCCGTTAGCCACCTCATCGACCTTCGAGCCAAGACTTATCGAGTCCCGAGAACTTCCAAGGTCGGTACCGCGAACCACGGTACCAGGGCAGCTGAGCGCACACAATCGTTGCGGCCCAGCGATAGGTGACAGCGAGTGACTGGCCCCGAACGGAGGTTCGTATTCTTAACGGTAGCTAGCCTTCTACCGTGCAATTGTAGGGCTGCACCTCTTCGCCGGGGCGCCAGTCCCAGTAGCCGTCCCAGACGAACGGCTCGACGAGCGCCGAAGGATCTGTGACGATCAGCCGGTAGTCCAGACGACTTTCGTCTTCGACCGGCGTGAAGCGTTCGAGAACCTCGACGGCTTCGCTCTGGGGGACGCCGACGCGATTGAGGTAAGGCCAGTTGATGCGGGATGTCGAGACCACGAGTGTATCCCCCTCCCAACGCCCGATCGAGTAACCCATCGGAGATGGGGCAACGTCGGCCGGATCCGCGACGTCCGTGGTGTGGATCGTGCGAATCGAATCAAACTCCTCGAAGCGCACGACGATGTCCCCGTCAGCGCGCTCCACGAACTCCATCGGATACGGATTGCTCATCATCGCGGGCATGCCCGGAGCCGTGCAGTCGAGCACAGGGTCGTCCTCGAACTCGTTCCAATCCGCGACGGCAGCCAACGCCGAGTCCGTCAGACGGTAAGCATCCGTGCCAAGAAAATAAAAGGCGCCGCCTAAGCGTTGGCTCCATACCCGAAACAGACCACTCGCCGTGGCGGACGCCGCTGTCGCGGGGTCGACCTCCCACTCACCGCTGCCCAAGTGAGTCTCCGACCAGCGCGGCTCGCGTATCCGGCCCACCAACAGCTCAGTGCCGTCGGCTAGCAGGATGTGATTCACCTGCAAGTAGTCCGGGCGTCGGGTAGAAGGCCACCCGGCGGCGCGGACGTGATCTCCGGAGTCGATGCGTCCAGACGTCAAGCCCCGACGGCGTTGAGAGCTCACGGCACCGCCCTCGAGATGCCAGACCACCTCCTGACCGTTGTCGTCAGTGGTTGCGATGTCGAGCAGAACGTGCGGATTTCTCCAGGATACGCCCACGACTTCTCCTTCTATCTCGGTTACGACTCCGCGGTCGAATTCGGACATGGAGTGATGAGTAAAGCCGGTCGCTGGCAATGCAACTAGCGAAACGGCGACAAACGCTCTGATATCCCTCTTTTTCATCACTATGGTATGACTGCGACGGCTTCGGCCTCGAAGATGAAGCGCGGATCGGCGGCCACTCTGACGATCTCGACCGTCGTCGTCGCCGGGCGATGGTCCGGGCCCCAGTAGCGGTTCATGACCGCGTTGATCGCATCTTGGTTGACTGCAACATCCACGACGAAACGCGTGACCTGAACAACATCGGTGATATCGCCACCCGCCTGCTCGACCGTAAGCTTGATGCGGTCCATGACGCGTTCCGCCTGAGCCTCGGCGCCAAAGTCTAGGTGATCGAACTCGGTTGGGTCGTGAGGGTGACTGTGAGGCACGGGCGCGCCGCTTGTACCTGAAAGAAACAGAATCGTGCCGCCTGTCACCTTGATTGCCGACGAATACGGCATGTTTGCTCCCTCGGCCGCTTCGGTACCCGGCAAGTGTAGGTACTCGAACGGCGCGCCTTCCGAGCCGCACGCGGCGAGCGTGAGCGCCCCACCAAGCGCCATTGTGATAAGACAGGCACGATGAACAAATCTCGAAGAATTCATGGCTAATGCTCCTGAACGTGATGATCCGAACGAACCGCTACCGAACCGACGACTGAGTATCACAAATCCTAGTAGACTGTCTCCAGAATGCTGCCGCAGCGGCCGGGGGAGAACGGCACATGACGTACAGCCTCTTGGGAAAGGATTTCACGCCTCCGGATATCCACGCCAAGGTCACGGGGAGAGCTAAGTACGCCGAGGACTTCCGGGCCGACGGCATGGCGTTCTGCAAACTGCTGACGAGTCCGGTGCCGCACGGCCGAGTCACGAATATCGATACGACCGCTGCGCTCGCGATGGAAGGCGTGTTTGGCGTGTTGACGGCTGATGAGCTGCCGGACCTCCCCTCTCCCGAGCATCTGATCTTGACCAACGAGCCGATGTACGTTGGCGCGCCGATTCTCGCTGTTGCCGCCGTAGACGAAACGACAGCGGAGAACGCCATCGAGCAGATCAGATTCGACGTAGAGCCGCTGCAGTTCACGGTCGATCCGCTCGAAAGCCTGTATCCCGGAGGGCCAGACGCGAGATCCGGCGGGAACGCAATCGACAACTACAACTTGGGTTCGCCGACAGTGCGGCAGATCAAATGGACGGCGCAAGATTTTGCGGCTGTCGAAGACGGCTACCAGCTGCCGCTCGGCGAGCCGATTGCCGAGTGGACGTTCGGCGACGTCGACGGGAGCTTCGAGCGCGCCGCACTCGTCCTCGACGAGACATTCGTCACCGCGAGCACGGCCCACCACTCGATGGAGCCGCGTACATGCATGGCCTACTGGGAGAACGGTAAATGCGTTGCCCATATCTCCTCGCAGAGCCACACGGCTATCGTGCCGTATCTTGCTCGCATGATCGGTATCGAGACGAGTGATCTGATCGTCGTTGCCGAGACCTGCGGCGGTGGCTTCGGCTCCAAGGGCAACGGGTATCCACTGATGGCGCTGCCCCCTCTCGTTTCGCGCAAGATCGGTCGGCCCGTCATGCTGCGTATCAGCCGCGCCGAAGAGTACGCAAACGGCTCCGCGCGACACGGCTTCCAGGGGCGCGTTCGACTCGGCTTCCGCGAAGACGGGCGGCTGCTTGCGGCGGATCTCTACGTCGTGCAGGAAAACGGAGCGGTGAAGGGGTTCCGTGATTTCCACTACGCCGGCAATGTCGTGACTGCGCTCTATCAACCCGAGTCGATGCGCTGGCGCGGACTGGGCGTGTTCACGAATACGCCGCCACGCGGCGCACAACGCGGTCCTGGACACAATCAGACCTCGGCGATCATGGAGCCCCTGATGGACAAGGCGGCCAGAGCGCTTGGTGTTGATCGACTTGCGATTCGTGAGCTCAATTCCGCGCCGATGAATGGCCGCGTCACGGGTAGCCAGAGCACGCTGTCGAGCTGCTACATGCAAGATGCGCTCGCCAAGGGCGCCGAGGAGTTCCGCTGGGCCGAGCGACAAGCGGCAAGCGGGCGACGAAACGGCTCCAAGATCCGGGCCGTCGGCATCGGCCAGGGGTACAATACCGCAGGCTTTAGCGGCTACGACGGGCTCGTGCGGTTGATGCCCGACGGCAGGCTGCATATTCACACGGGCGTCGGCAACCTCGGCACGTACTCGCACACGGCAACGTCTCGCGCCGCGGCAGAAGTACTCAGGTGCGACTGGGAGAACTGCGTCGTCGAGCGCGGCGACAGCCGCAAGCACTTGCCTTGGAATTCACCGCAGGTCGGCAGCAACACGAGCTTCACGCAAACGCGGACCAACTACGTTGCGGCAATGGATGCGCTGGCGAAGATCAAAGAAATCGCCGCAATGGATCTTGGCGGCTCACCGGATGACTACGATGTCGACGGCGCGCAAGTATTTTCAATTTCGAATCCGGAGTCCAGCCTGACATTCGCCGCAGTCGCTCAACGCGCCATCGATCTTGGCGGCAGATTCGACGGCCACGAGCTGCCCGAAGATATTCACACGATCACGAGGGATGCCGCGACAGCACTCGCTGGAACCGGGCTCATCGGTGTAGCTAAAGACAATTTGGAGCTCCAGGGCATTCCGGCCGCGTTCGTCGCGGGATTCGTCGAGATCGAGCTCGATGTCGAAACGGGCAAGTACGACATCATCGACTACCTTGCCGTCGCTGACTGCGGCACCGTGCTGCATCCTACGAACCTGGCGGCGCAGCTCAAAGGTGGCAGCATCATGGGTTTCGGGCTTGGAACGCTCGAGCGCCATGTCTATGACCCGCAGAATGGCCTGCCGGCAAACATCGGCTTCCTTCAGGCAAAGCCGCCGTCGTATCTCGATTTACCGGCAAATCTCCAGGCGAGTGCAGTCGATCTTCCGGACCCGTCGAATCCTTTCGGCGTCAAAGGCGTTGGCGAGCCGCCGTTGGGTGCCGCAGCCGCCGCAGTGATTTGCGCGATCTCAGCTGCGTTGGGTGGGCACGTGTTCAACCGGACGCCGGTGACCGCGGATCAGATCGTCAATTACCTGTCAGGACAAGGACAGTCGCATCGGCCGCTGCAGGTCAACACGAGCTGAGTTTTAACGCACCCATGGTGTATTGCGCGGAGCCATACCTTCGTACCTAAATCTCTGGATCCGCTTCCCCTCATACGTTTCGGTGATATATAGATTGCCGTTCGAGTCTGCGGCAATGTTGTGCGCGCCATAGAATTGCCCTGCCCATCGACCCGCCTGCCCGAATGCGCTTACGACCTCTAGAGTGTCGCGTATCAGCACTCTAACCTCCTGATTCGTCCCGTCGGGGACCAGTAGGTAGGTCTGTGCCGGGTCATTGGAGAACGCAATATCCCATACGGAGCCGCTTCCGAGCGTTTCTTTGGCGATAAACATTTCTTTGACGAAAGTGCCGTCCTTCCGGAACACCTGAATGCGGTCGTTGGTGCGATCGCAGACGTACACGAGCCCGTCGTTGGCGATGCGCACGCAGTGCGTGATGCGCAACTGGGGTGGTGGCGGCCCGTTCGGGTCGTACTGACTCGGCGCGTATTCGTGCTGGACGGCACCGCTGAATGGGCTCGGTAGGTGTTCGCCCGCGGCCTCGAAGTAGGAATCATCCGGCCTGTTCCCGTAGGCGCCCCAATGCCGCTTGTAAGCTCCGCTCTCGGCGTCGAAGACGATCACGCGGTGATTGACGTATCCGTCGGCCACGTAGAGCTCGTTAGCCGTGGAATCCACAACCATATGGGCAGCGCCGCCAAGATTCTCAGGGTCATTGCTCCCGCCGTTTTGTCCCTTACGCCCGATCTGCATGACGAATTCGCCATCGCGCGTGAACTTGAGGATCTGTGCATCGTTTGCCCCGCCACCCCCAAGCCAGACGTAGCTGTCGTCATCGACGTGGATACCGTGCTCGAGGTCTGGCCAGTCGTAGCCATTGCCAGGACCGCCCCAAGCGGAAACCACGTTACCGTCGGGATCGAACTCGATTACGGGCGGTGCAGCGCGCCAGATAGACCGTATCTCGTTGGGTTGCAGTGTTGCGGGACGATGTACGATCCATACGTGATCGCTGGCGTCGACCGCAACACCTACGACGGCTCCGACCAACCATCGGTCCGGCAGCGGCTTCGGCCAGGCCGCGTCCACCTCGTATGACGGCGCCTGGCTTGGCGTCTGAGCAACGACACTGACAGGACCGCCAATCGCGCTGAAGGTCGCCACCGCTAGAACCAACCGATTGGTAAACCAACCCAACGTCGACGTTTCTCGTTACGGCGACGTGCGGCTGGAAGCGCTCATGGCTCTCTGCGAGCACGCACGCCCACGCTCCCCGCAAATTCACCCAATCGAACATCCTTCTTATCAATTTGTCGCGGTTCGGCCTTGAGTGATTTCTGTCCTGTCTTGATGAGGCCTTCGAAACTCGCCCCATCCTCGATCGAGATTCGAGGGGAATGTATATCTCCCGTTACGCACGCGGTGCTACGCAGATGTACGGCTTCATCGCCTCGCATATTCCCTTCGAGCGTCCCCTCTACGACGATAACTCTCGCGTGCACATCCGCCTTGACCTTCCCAGTCTTGCCGATCATCAGTTTATGGCTCTGATGGGCAACGGTACCCTCCACAGTGCCCTCGATGATTAGATCTTCGTCTGAAGATAGCTGACCTCCGATAAACTGCAAGGTTGGACCAAGAACAGATGATCCGGAGGAGAGATCTGTTCTTTTCTGGGTCGTTGGCGTTGTCTTTTTATTAAACACGAGGGGCCTCCTGCTTATGCGGACAAGCGATATTCACACCATCCGCTGTCTTTCTAGTTGTCCGGACCATCGCATCGTAGCATCGGCTATAAGCCACGAAGCAGGAACTTTCTATCCAAGTCACAAAAAGCTAACAACCGTCGGCCACTTTAAGCCGTCCGATCGATGCTAGAAATATACCATTTCAGTGTCCGCTTCTCTCCTACGGATTAAAACGGCGAACGCAAAGTACCTTCCGAGGTCGAGGATATCATCCAGTGTCTTGAGGTCTTCGCCAAGCCGATCGAGCTGATTGGCATTGAGGCCGGTATGCTGACCCAATATCTGCATTACGGCCTCACAGCCGCAGGCTTCACGATCGTATGCCTGGAAACGCATCACGTCCGCGAGGTGCCCAAAGCAAACCGCAATAAGACCGACAAGACAGGCGCTCGCGGCATCGCCCAATTACTGCGCACCACGGGCGGGTACCGGCCGGTCCGCGTCAAGAGTGTCGCGAGCCACGAGATCAGAGCACTGCTCTCCCCCCGCCGCGTGATTCTGAGGAAGTGCATCGATCTCCAGAACGAGCTCCGAGGCCTACTGCGCATCTTCGGCACCAACGTACCGCCACGTTTGGCGCACGGGAGCTTCGAGGAGGCCGTCACACCCCCCATCGAGGCCGAGCCAGCCCTGAGAGAGGCTCTATTGCGGATGCTCGAGCTGCGTGGCGTACTCTACCGAGCCTAACGCAAGCTCGACACCCGGGTCAGGGCTCTAGCCCGGGAGGATCGTATCTGCCGGCGCCTGATGACCGTCCCGGGCGTTGGACCTGTTACGGCGCCGACGTTCAAGGCCGGCGTCGACGATCCCACGCACTATTCTGATGGCTTGGAGCGGCTCCCGAACTAGAATGTCTACCGGGAACGTCGTGGCAACTTCACCAATCGTGACTCCGCTGACGTATAGGCGAAACGAAAACGAGTGCGGCAATACCTTGATTAGAAGCGCCCTTCACCGATGGTTACAGTCGTCGCTAATGGAGGATCGAAGCGAGCTGTCTTCTCGGATACATGTGCGACCTTTTCGGTGCGTCTAAGGGTGACGGTGAAGACCACATACGAAGAAGCGGTAAGGAATGCGGGTGAATTGGGCGCCGGCCGCGAGTTAGCGTGATGCGCTGGCAACAAGCCCCCTATCTATCGCTAGGCTTGATGAGCTTCGGCTGCTCTTGTGTGTAGAAACGAAGATACGCGACGCCCTAGAGTCCGCCCGAAATCGTCAAGAGCGGAAGCCACAAGTTTGGAGGTCCACATGACCAGTGGCAAGGGATCCTCCGCGACATAACGAAAGTATGGGTCCACGCGACGATCGTGCTTGCCGAAATAGTCACTCCAATAGCGGCCGAAGCGATTCTCCATAGACAATCGGCTTACCAATGGATCCATAACACGGCGATTGAGCACCTCGGTCCGAAAACGATACGCGGCAAGATTGAGCAGGTCCAACGGCAAAAGGACGAGATCTTCAAAGGGCTTGAGAATCAGGCAGCCGTAAGGGTAGCTATCAACCGGCTCGACTTCTTCGCCTCGGGCGATCCGCAGGCACATCATGGGTTCGTTAATGCCTAGCTCGGTGCGATACCAGAGCTTTATTCCCAAGCGCGGATTAATCTCCATGAGCTTGGGCTGACCGTCGCGCGGGTCGAGCTTGTACTGCAGGGTGTATCCACCCCACCACTTGATATGTTGGCCAAGCGTTATCGCCTTCTCCTCAATGGGCCCAATGGGAACAATCTCACTCGCACTCTGCACCTCACCAGTCAACATATGCGTGCGCCGCAGCGCCCGTGACTTGTTGCTGCAATCACCCGCTTGTCTCGATCGAGGACTACGTGGAAACTCG
>JAHEEN010000128.1 GCA_024640685.1 Rhodospirillaceae bacterium | reverse complement strand
GCGCTGAACACACGGCCATCGAACAACGGCAGCAAGCCCGTTACGCCGAGCGTCACGCGCATCTTGTCGTAATCGCCGCTCGAGGCGATGCAGTACGGTACGCGCAGACTCCTGACGACATGCTCGACGCCAGCAATCGGCTGAACTTCTTCGCGCAGCGTCCGATCGCGCGTGGCTCTGTATTGCGCGACCACGTCATCGGCCAGACGACGACCGAGGCGTTGCTCGACGATCTTCAGGCTATCGGCCAGCGCACGGCCGAGAAAGTTCGCGTAGACCTCGCGCTCAGACATCGTGATGCCGATTTCCGCAAGGAATTCACGAAACACGCGATTGCCAATCGGCTCGCTATCGACGACGACGCCGTCGCAGTCGAAGATCAATAGCTCGTAACGGGAGTTCAACGACTCAGTTCATCCGCCCGCTCGTGGGCGGAGCAGTCGTAGCTGATGCACTCGATCATAACGCGCTCCGATTGTAGCAACGTTGTGGATTCACGGAGCGAATCCGCCCTGGATCAGCCACTCACCATGCCGACTGCCCAGCCTCGAGTCTCGCAGCCGAGGTCCCGCGAACCAGCCACCGCTTTACAGTCCCGTGTCGCGGGCCGCCAAAAGGGAACGATTCGGCCGAACGTACGTTCGTCTACCGATATGCTGAACTGCTTAGACTGACACCCTCTAGTTCACGTCGGCGTACCGTGAGGAGCAGACCGAACGCAGGATGGTCCAAATAGTGCAGCTCGCCGCTGCGAAGTCGCCGTGTCTGACGGAGCTCAAATTTAGGCGACGACATCGCAGAAGTCCGGCTATACGTGTCCGCAAGGGCCGCTTGCGGCACCGATCTCGGACCGGGAGAGTCCCGATAATCGATCGCGGCAGACACGTGCGCGAAACGGCTGATATGAAGCGTTACCGTTCCGCTTAGTCTCGGCTCACCGAAAATAGAGATATCGAACTCGTGAGCCGCGTCCTCCGATAGCGCCGCCTGGATCCAACCGCCGTGCACGAGAACCGTATAGGCATCGAGGTTCTGCAACTTGCGGGATGCCGAAATCAACTTTAGATCCGACGGTTGCAGCATTTGGAAATAAAAGGGTTCGTCTGGGAGTCGATCTCCGGCGTCTCCGGAAGCTAGTTGGCCTACCGACTGGGGCGGCGGCCCGGCACCTATGCGAGGAGGGTGTCGTGTGTCATCGGCAGGCTCTTCGGCGCTCGAATCTGTATCGGGTACCTGAGTCGCTCGGTGATGATTGAAATCTTCTTCCGCCGGATTGAACGCATTGTAAGCGAACGCGACGAGCTCGATCTCATACAGTGGGACCGCGTCCCAGTCAGATCGAGGTTGCTCAGCCGCCTCGGTATCGAGGCTAACTAAATCCTCTTGAGCATGCGATTGGCTGCTGGGACCGATGAGCAGCACCAAGAGCAGAGAGACCCACACGGAATTGTTCGCGGCGCTGACCATGACGCAATCCTATCGTTGCAGGTCAGAAGTAAAGTGTGACTCGGCGCACAAAGTGCGCGAGTCGCCCGTCGATTTTCCTCACGGTGGCGTGCCTGCGTCGCAGTTGCGTTGAGCAGCGCTACGAAGACCGTGAAATCGGCGTCGACTCGATAAAGGAACCCGGCCCCTAGTGTGTGGCGATATACGATTGTCCGCGGGAGAGTGTGGTGCCGGCAGAGAGACTCGAACTCCCGACCTGAGGTTTACAAAACCCCTGCTCTACCAACTGAGCTATACCGGCACGCGATGGCCGGATCGAACGGCGCGTTTCTCGCAGACGACCCCGGCCAACGGACGCCAAGTCTAACCGCAACGCGGCCCAATCGGCAGCGACTGTGCTACACAATTAGTGGCAACGCTCAGCCGCCGAACGATGAGCAGGGCCGTTGCTCGAGGCGGTTGATGCGGCCCGGCGCCTGGAGCGCATCGAGATCGACCGGCTCGTCGGTCGCGTCGATGTCGATCCAATAGAGCGTCGCGCCGCGGCTGCGATCCGCGACCGTCGGCTCGTAACCGAGCGCCCGAACGCGCTCGCGGAGGCTGGCCGCACGATTGATCTCGCTGAAAACGCCGAGCGAGATGACCTGCAGCCCTTCTGCGCCCGGCACAATATAGGAGTCGGAGATATCGTTCGCGCGCAGGTCGACGAGAATTTCGTTTGCCGCATCACGCGTTACAATATTGGCGAGGTGGACCCAGTAACCGACCCAGATTTCACCGTCGACGACGCGCTGGTTCGGCGCGAATCCACTTTCGCGCAAGATCGCCTGCGATGCGGAAGCCTGCGCGAGCTCCTCGAACGGGCCGATGCTGATGCAGCGTTCGTTGCCGGCTGGGACTATTGCTGCAAGTTGTGTCGGCTCGACTGCCGGCGGCGCGACCTCTTCGACGCCGATCAGGCCTGCGTCAATCTCGCTTATCAACGTGATGTCCGCAGGCGCGGACGTCGCGGCCACACTCCCCGTCGGGCTCGGGTCAGCCAACCAAGCTGCCCAGGCCGCAAAGCCGAGGTTCACTAGAACCAGTGCGAGAAACGTATTGCGCATCATGTGACTGCTGCTATTTCGGCAAGCCCTTCGAGCACGAAGTGTGGCCGGTAGCTCACCGCGCTGTCGAGCCATGGCTCGAGCGTGCGCGCTAGGCCGCCGGTCAGAATGACCGTCAGTGGAGTTTGCAGCTCGCGCGTCACTTCCGCAATTGCCCGATCGATGCCGCCCGCAAGCGCCAGCATCGCACCATTGGCCACGGCGTCGTTCGTCGACGTGCCGAGTAGGCCGACCCCGCTCGCATGCCGCTCGGCGGGCTCGGTCGGCCCAATCCCATCGGTCTCAGCTCCGAGCGCTGCCGCCGTCAACCCCGGCCCCGGCATGATCACTCCGCCGAGATGCTCGCCGCTAGCGGTGACGACGTCGAGCGTCACGGTCGTGCCTGCGTCGATGACGGCTGCAGCGCCCTTGATCAGCCGATGCGCCGCAACGACCGCGACCCAGCGATCGGCGCCGAGCCGACTCGGATCGGCGTAGGCGCAGTGCACGCCGTGCTCGGACGATGCAGGCCGTACGTTGGTCAAACGAGCGTTGCATCCCGCCGCCAGCGCATCCAGCGCTGCGGCGACCGCTGCACCGCCGACGTTCGTTGCAATGATGCGCTCGATGAGCTCGCCGCCGATAGCGTCTGCGACTGCCGCGAGCGGCGTTGGCGACGTCTTGTCTAGATCGGCCGCAGCGATCCCGGTCATGCCGTCCGCGCTAATCAGCGCCCACTTGATCCGCGAGTTGCCGATGTCAACCACGAGATTCATACCCGTGGCCGCACACTGACATCGCCGGCAACGATCTCGTGGATCACGCCGTGACAATCGACGCGCAGCCGGCCGTCGTCGCCAATCCCGACCGCGCGACCGTCGATCGGTCCGGTCGGCGACTCGACGGTCACGGACCGACCGTAGAGATAGTCGGCAGCGTCGAACACACTGCGGTAGGCGGCAAATCCGGTTGCGGGATACTCGTCGAGCATCGCAGCAAATGCATCAATCAGGCTAGCTGCGAGCACGTTGCGCGGCGGCGGTCGGTCGGCGAGCGCCGTGCCGAGATCGATCGGCCGCAGCGCGTCATTGGCCGTATTCGACGCGTCCAGCGCGGGCACGGCCGTCACATTGATACCGATACCGATGACGACGAAGCATGCGCCGTGCCCCTCGGCGGCGAGCTCTACGAGTATGCCGCCGAGCTTGCGGTCCGCTACGATCAAGTCGTTCGGCCACTTCACGCCGATGTCGAGACCCGTGCGCGCATTCAGCACAGCCCTTGCAACCGCGCCGACTGCAAGGCCCAACGACTCGATGCCCTTCGGCTGCGTTGGGTACGTCCACGCCGTCGACAAGCACAAGCCCCGTCCGGGCGGCGTCAGCCACGCACGGCCACGCCGACCCCGGCCGCCGCTTTGATACTCGGCGAGGCACGCGGCGAGACAGCCGGCGGGCGCCCGTTGCTGCTCTAGTAGCCAAGTATTCGTGGAGCGCACGTGTGTGATGACGTCGAGCGATTCGAGACGCGCCCGCGTCGCCGGCGTCAAGGCGCCGCGAATCTCACGGGCGTCGAGCACGTCGAGCGGCGGCTGAATGCGGTAACCCGCGCCGCGGCGCACGTCGACGGCTAACCCGAGCGCCTCGAGCCGCTTGACCTGCTTCCAGACGGCCGCGCGACTCATGCCGAGCGCAGCGGCGAGCGCCGTGCCGGAATGGCGCTGACCGTCGGCGAGCAGACGCAGCACGGGAAAACCGATGTGAGCGGCGTCGTCAGTCAATGCGAACGGCGACGTAACATGCCCATGCGCGTCTCGGTACCGGCGCGCATCCGGCGGATGTTCTCGCGGTGCGTGTAAACGATTAGCGCCGCGGTCGCGAGCGTGAACGCGAACAGTCCGGAATCCGTCGCCGCCGACGTTACGCCGACATAGGCTGCGGCTCCGACGGCTGCACTCATTGTCGCGAGCCCGACGAACCCGGTCAGCGCGATGATTGCAAGCCAGATTACGATCAAGACGATTCCGAGCTGTGGCGCAAGCATGCAGATGATCCCGGCCGCGGTTGCGCCTCCTTTGCCGCCCTTGAAGTTGTGCCACAGAGGATAGACGTGGCCCAAGATTGCCGCGAACGCAACCGAGTACAAGATCAGGCTGCGGTCGACGCTCGGATCGAGCGTCATGCCAAGCATGGTAAACGAAGGGATCACGGTCACGGCGAGAATGCCCTTGCCGACGTCGATGATCATGACCCAGAGCGCGAACATCTTGCCCTGCGTGCGCAGCGCGTTCGTTCCACCGGGATTTCCACTGCCGACGTTGCGAATGTCGACGCCGCCGCGCAGGTACCCGACGACGAGGCTACCGAGGACCGACCCGAGCAAATAAGCCGCGGTGAACTTCAGCCCCAGTTCAATCATGCACGTGTCTTGCGCGACAACGAAACGCAAATTCTAGCATCTGACTGCCAAAGCTCGCGCCTCGCAGCTGGCCCAGCTGTCTGGCCCGGTTATACGCCAAGCCAGCGCTCGCGGCGCGCGAGCATGCCTGCATCCGGCTCGGGCCGTAGCGCAAGCGTGCACGTGTCGAGCGGTGCAGGTGCGAGCTCGATCGTCGTGGTCCTCAACTCGTTGCGTCTGAAATACGCGAGTGGAACCGACGTGGCAGGCTCGAATCGGGCTAGGCGCTGCTCGATGTTGCCAGCCCGCACGTGACGGCCGTCGATCGCAATGACGATGTCGCCAGCCGCAAGCCCCGCGGCTTCGGCGGGGCCTCCCTCGCGCACGGTCGTCAGCTCAATACCGCCGCCACCGTCACGGTAGACGGCACCGATCGTCAGCGGCTGCTCGGGTGAGCCGCTCGTTGTCGCACCGCCAGCGTCGGTCGGGCCGGTCGCGGCGCGCAACGTCAACTCGATGCCGAAGCCGTTGAGCAGCGATTCGAGCGCGATATCGTCCGTGCCGCGTACGGCCGCATCGAAAAAATCATCGAGCTCGACGCCGGTGACGTCCGCAGCAACACGCTCGAACTCGCCCTCCTCGAGACCTCGGCCCGGCTGACCGTGCGTGGTCCAAAGCGCGCGCATGATGTCGTCGAGACTTAGCTTAGAGCTCGTCGCATTGCGCACGGTCAGATCGAGCGCCAATGCCGTCAGCGCGCCCTTCGTGTAATAGCTGATCGTCGCGTTTGGGCTATTGGGCTCGGGCTTGTAGAGCTTGTCCCACGCATCGAAGCTCGAGTCGGCGAGCGATTGATACGCGCGCCCCGGAGTGCGGTACACGCGCGTCAGCGTCTGCGCGAGGCGGTTCAGATACGCGTCGCGCCCGATCAAGTCGGCGCGCAGCAACAGCAGATCTTGATAATACGATGTGATGCCTTCGAAGATCCAAAGTTGGCGCGTGAAGTTGCGCTCGTTGAGTCGGTACGGAGTGAATGCCTCCGGGCGCAATCGCTTGACGTTCCAGCTGTGAAAGTATTCGTGGCTGCAAAGGCTCAAGAAGCGTTGATACTCGCGCGGCACACCCGGCTCGCCGATTTTCGGCAGGTCGCTGGCATTGAACACGAGACTCGACGATGCGCGATGCTCGAGGCCGCCATAGCCGTTGTCGACGGCTAGGCCCAAGAACACATAACGATCGAACGGCGGCGGCGCGCCGAAAAAACCGATCTGCGCCTCACATAGCTGGTGTAGATCCGCATCGAGCCGCTCGAGATCCGTGTCGTGACGCCCGGCGATCACGAGCGCATGCGGTACCCCGCCTGCCGTGAATTCCGTTCTCGCATGGTTGCTGATCTCGATCGGATGGTCGATGAGCTCGTCGTAGCTTGTGGCCTCGTAGCGGCCGAAGCCGCACTGATCGATATCGACGACCGACATCGCTGTCGCCACGCGCCAGTGCGTGCACCGAGTATCCTCCGGTTGCGCTAACGTCAGCGCGACAGGCTCGGACTCACGCCCATCGACACCAAGAAATACGCACGTGCCGTTGAAGAACGCGCGCTCGCCGTCGACGTAGGCGCCGCGCACCGATAGATCGAGCGCATGCACGCGGATGACGATGACGAGCGAGTCACGTGCACCGCGGATCGCCCAGCTACAGTGATCGAGTTTTTCGACGCTGACAGGAGCATCTGTCGACGACGCCTCGATCGACACGACATGGCGCGCGTACTCCCTGAGCAAATAGCTACCTGGAATCCACGACGGCAGGCGAACGGACTCGGTATCGCGCGGCGAATCGATTCGACACTCGATCTCGATCAGATGCCGATTGATATCGACGAGCCGAACGGCGTACTCGATCATCTAGAACGAAGCATCGGCCGCACGTCTATTGAGTAGCCGCGATAACCGCGGGACGCGCGGCGATCGACTCACGCCAGCGAATGACATGCTCGTGGCCGTTCGCCGGGTCTTCGCCGAGCACGCGTTGTGCGAAACCGACCGTGACGTACGCGGCGATGTCGGCGTACGTGTAGCGCGCGCAGGCAAGATACTCGCAAGTTGCTAGCTGGCCATCGAGCTTCTGCAGGAACACGCCGATGCGCTTGCGGCCACGCTCGGCCAACGCCGGAATCTGCTCGTACGGGACGATCCCTGGCAGCGCACGCCCGGCGAAGAACTCCGACGAGTTGCGCAAGAGCTCCTGCACACCCAGGTAACCCTCGAGCGCGGTGATGTCGTGCCACATTAGAACTAGCGCGCGCTCCTTTGCGTCCTCACCCATCACGTTTGGTCCCGGACAGGTCTCATCGAGGTACGCGGCAATCGCCAAGCTCTCGGTCAAGCGCGTGCCATCGTCGAGCTCGAGCATCGGCACGGTCGCGCCTGGATGCTTCGCCCGGTACGCCTCCTGTTGCTGCTCGAGCTCTCGCAGATTGACCGACTCGGTCGGGATCTCGACGCCTTTCTCGGCAATGACGATTCTGACCTTGGTCGGGCTCGGCGCACCCTTGAAATCGTAAAAACGCATGCGTGGCGATCTCCGCTTTGTCGAGAGGGATAGGAATTATAGTCGGAAGCCATCCAGCTAGCTGGCTTGGGGGTAGGCCGCCGGCGGCACCGTCACGCTAATCGGCCTCACGTATACTCGCGTTGCGTTCTCCCCGTTCGCGTCGGCGCACCTGCTTCGCGCATCGCGCACGGATTCCGATGCCTGCCGGTCGATTGATTGCCTCGTGCCGATGACACAGCCGACATACGACATTCGCCTCGAGAATGTGATCAAGCGCTACGGCGACACTGCCGTGCTCGACGGCGTCGACCTGACGATCGCGCACGGCGAGTTCGTCTGCGTACTCGGGCGCAGCGGTACAGGCAAATCGACTTTGCTGAACTTGATCGGCGGGCTCGATGAGCCGACGAGCGGCGAGATCGAGCTGCTCGGACGACGACTGGGTGACCTCGACGAGACACGTCGGGCCGCGTTGCGCGCGCACGAGCTCGGCTTCGTCTTTCAGTTCTTCAATCTGATTCCGACATTGACTGCACGCGAGAACGTCGAGCTACCGCTGGCGCTTTGCGGTCAATCCCAAGCAGCCGCGCAGACTCGCGCGCAGGCGCTTTTGAACGATCTCGGCGTCGGCGACTGCGCGCAACGCTTTCCGGACGACATGTCCGGCGGCGAGCAGCAGCGCGTTGCGATCGCTCGCGCGCTCGTGCATCGGCCCGCGGTCGTGCTCGCCGACGAGCCGACCGGCAATCTCGATATCGATACCGGCAACGACGTGCTCGCATTGTTGCGCGATAGCTGCCGCAGCGCGAATGCGACGCTCGTCATGGCGACGCACAGTCACGAAGCGGTCGAGCTTGCCGATCGCGTACTCGGTATCAGCCAGTCGATTGTAACCGAGCAGCTGCGATGAGCCGCGCACTGCTGCTTGCCGCTTCGCGATTCTACCTGCGCCATCCTTCGCGGCTCGCGCTCGCGATCATCGGCGTTTCGCTCGGCGTTGCCGTGTTCGTCGGCGTCGAGCTGGCCAACGATAGTGCGCGCCGAGCGTTTGCAGAGACGGAGTCGCAGCTAGTGGGTCGCGCAACGCATTCGCTCGTCGGTGTCGGCGGCGATATTCCAAATTCGCTGTACCGCACGCTGCGGCGTGAGCACGGACCTCTGACCGCCGCTCCAATAGTCGAAGCCCAGGTTCGACTGCCGGATCGTTCCGACGAGACGTTCATCCTACTGGGTGTCGATCCCGTCGAGGAGCTCGACTTCAGGGACTACTCGGGCACCGCGATGTCGGGTGATACATCGCCGTTTGCGCTGCTCTCGGCGCTCGACAGCCTGCTGATGCCGGAGGCATTGGCGCGCGAACTCGACATCGCGGTCGGCGACGAACTGCGAGTTGCACCCGACGGCGGGTCAGCGAGGACGATGATCGCGACCGGGTACGTCGGCGATTCAGGCAATGCGATAGCCGCAACGAACCTGCCGT
>JAHEEN010000330.1 GCA_024640685.1 Rhodospirillaceae bacterium | reverse complement strand
ACGCTGCTTGCGGCGGCATTGTCGCTAACCCACGTCGGTCACGCCCACCACTCGCAGTCTGCGTTCTCCAACGAGCTCACTGAGTTCGTCGGCGTGTTGTCGGATGTCCGCTGGATCAATCCGCACGTGGTGCTGACACTCGACGTAGCCGATGCCGGCGAGTCGTCAGGTCGCTGGGCCTTTGAGATCGATTCGATCTACATGCTGTTGCGCTCGGGCGTGTCCAGAGATCTGTTCCAGCTTGGTCAGGAAGTCCGACTTGCCGGCTACCGCTCGAACACCGATCCGCGCGAAGCGTTGGGCATGAACATGCTGTTGCCCGACGGCCGTGAGGCGTTGCTGCTCGGCCGCGCACGACCGCTGTGGACGGACGATGTGCTCGGTCGACCCGTCGGTGCGACATCGAACAACACGGTCGTCGCGAATACGGCCGCCGAGGACCGCGGGATTTTCCGCGTCTGGAGCAGTCCGCGCCCAGCCGAGCGCACGATGCACCTGCCGTTCCGGGAAGCGGCCATCGCCGCGCGCAGCAACTTCGACTTAATCGATAACTTTGCGACACGTTGCGAGCCCGAGGGGCTGCCGCGGCTCCTGCGCAACCCACATCCGTTCGAGTTCGTCGATCGCGGCGCAGAGATCATGATGCGCTCGCAGCTCTACGATCTCGAAAGAACGATCCGCATGGACGAGACGTCCGTGCCGGACGATGCGCCAGCCTCGCCGCTCGGCTATTCGATTGGCCGCTGGGACGATGGCACGCTCGTCGTCGAGACGAGCCGGATCAACTGGCCGTACTTCGACAACATCGGCACGCCGCAGAGCGAGCGCGTCGCGGTCATCGAGCGTTATACGCTTAGCGACGATCAGAGCCGGCTCGACTACCGCATCGCGGTGTCGGATCCCGAGACGTTCACCGACGATGCGACGATCGAAGGTTACTGGCTCGCACTCGGTGAGCCGATTCTGCGTTATGAATGCTTGGCCGATTGATGTGCTGCGCCGCACTCGCTCAATAGAGCGACGGTTGCACGATGGCGGCATGGTGAGACCACTCGTTTCGTTGGCTGCGGCTGTCGTCGGCTTCACGAGTGCGCCGACGGCGCACGGCCATCATTCGACGCGCGCGTTCTACGATCGCGATGCGAGCGTCGAGCTTGAAGGCACCGTGACGTCGGTGTCGTGGCGTAACCCGCATGTCGGCTTGACGATTGCCGTGCGCAACGACCGCGGCATCGAGGAGTCGTGGGCGCTCGAAGGCGGCGCGATGAACACGTTGCGGCGACGCGGCTTCACGGCGGACTCCGTTGCGATCGGCGCTAACGTCCGCGTTGCCGGCTCGCCGTCGAACCGGGGCCGCAACGAGATTTACGTGACAAACATGCTGTTGCCGGGTGGCACCGAGGTGCGATTCGGCGATCGCGCACAACCGTTGCGCTGGGCGAGTGCCGGCAGCGGCAGCGATGCGGTCGGTATCGGCATGGCTGGCGACCCTACCATCCGCGGTGAGCCCGTCGCCGATATCTTTCGCGTCTGGACGGCCGGCGCCGCGTATCGCCTCCGCGCGCCTCTAGAGCTAACGGCTGCCGCAAGCGCGGCCCGCGAAGTCTGGGATCCGATGACGGACGATCCGGCGTTGCGCTGCGACGCGCCCGGCATGCCCAACGCGATCTTGAATCCATATCCGATCGAGATCATCGACGGCGGTGACGCGATTCGCATCCGCATCGAGGAATGGGATGCCGTGCGCACGGTCTATCTGCCGGACGGTGAGCCGGCCGAGCGCACGGTGCCGAACCGTCTCGGCTACTCGATTGGCCGTTGGCAAGGCGACACGCTTTTCGTCGAGACGACCGGCGTCGATTGGCCGTTGCTCGACGATAGCGGCACGCCGCTCAGCCCCGACGCGGAGATTGTCGAGCGCTTCGAGCTCGACCGCGCGCGGGGCCGCCTGGGCTATTCGGTCTCGGTCACCGATCCCGAGTACCTCGTCGAAGCCGCGGTGTGGGACGGCCTGTGGGTTTGGGTGCCGGGCGTCGAGGTTCAATCGTTCCAGTGCACGACCCAGTAGCGGCACGGCGTCGGTGCCGTTATCAACGGTGTAGCCGCAACTGCGGTAGGCTTCGCGGTCGGTAAGCCGAACGGGACCCGCGTCGATCGATGGAGCTGATCCAATATTTCCCGCAGGTATTGACGCCGTGGCACGTCGCCGTACTCGCGGCGGGCACGATCGGCGGCTTACTGCTCGGCGCGACGCCTGGCTTGAGCCCGACGCTCGCAGTCGCATTGCTGATCCCGTTCACGTTCAACATGGAGCCGGCGTCCGCGCTGATCTTGCTGGGCGCCGTCTACACCGGGACCGTTGCCGGCGGTGCGGTCAGCGCGATCTTGCTGAGTATTCCTGGCGCGCCCGCGAATATCGCAACGACGCTCGACGGGCACCCGCTTGCGCGTAAAGGCCGCGCGACCGAGGCCTTGCACTACTGCTTTCTGTCGTCATTCGTCGGCGGGCTCGTCGGCATCGTCGTATTGATTTTTTTCACGCCGCCGCTCGCCGAGTTCGCGCTGCGGTTCGGGCCGTCGCAGCTGTTTTGGGTCGCGATCCTCGGCGTCA
>JAHEEN010000127.1 GCA_024640685.1 Rhodospirillaceae bacterium | reverse complement strand
TCGCCCGTGAAGATTGACGGGGAGTATTTCGGCGACGGCGCGATGCGGCAGCGTGTACCGTTGAGCCCCGCGATTCATCTCGGCGCCGATCGCTTGCTCGTTGTGGGCGTTCGTGACGAGCGCCCCGACCAAGCGCCGACGAGCGCTACACCGACAACGCCGCCGACGCTCGGTCATCTTGCCGGCTATATGCTGGATACATTGTTCATGGATGGGCTTTACGCCGATCTCGAGCGTATCAGCCGAATCAACATGATCCTCGAGCAGTTACCGGCTGACGCGTTGACGGGTCCGGTCAGCAAGCTCAAGGTCCTCGAGACGTTGGTCATCGTGCCGAAGGAGGACTTGCGAGCGGTTGCACAGCGGCATGTTGCCGAGTTGCCGCGAGCGATTCGCCTATTGCTCGGTGGCCTGGGCGCCATGAATCCAGACGGCAGCCAGTTGATCAGTTACTTGCTATTCGAGTCCGGCTTTACGCGCGAGCTCATCGATATGGGTTATGCCGACGCGATGGAGATGGAGGATGATCTGCGCGCATTCCTCTTCGATCAGCCCACTGACACGATCGATGCGCGCGTCGATATCAAGCGGAATCTGCTTTTCGATCTGTTTTGAGCGACTTGCGGTCAGTCGCGCAGCTCGTTGTGACTCGTCTTGATGTCGCCGTGAGCCTCGGTCAAGCGAGCCGCGACCGCCTCGACGACATAAACCGACCGATGCTGTCCGCCGGTGCAGCCGATCGCGACTGTCAAGTACGGGCGCTGAAAATTCTGGTAGTACGGAATCCAGCGATCGAGAAATGCGACGATGTCGTCGATCATCTGCTCGACGGCCGGTGTCCCGCGTAAGAATTCCTTAACGGGCTCGTCCGTGCCGCAGAGCCTGCGCAGCGCCGGTTCCCAGTATGGATTCGGCAGGCAGCGCACATCGAAAATGAAGTCTGCCTCGGCCGGCAGGCCGTGCTTGTAGCCGAACGATTCGATCAGGATCGACAGATCGTTCGGCGCGCGGCCTCCGATCCGATCGAGAATCTGGTCGCGCAGGTCGTAAACGCTGGTCGCGCTCGTATCGATGATCAGATCGGCCATGTCTACGACCGGACTCAGCAGCTCCTTTTCCGTCGACACGGCTTGCACTAGATCGACCTGCTTGCCGGTCAGCGGATGCTTGCGGCGGGTTTCGCTGAAGCGCGACAACAGCACGTCGTCGTCGGCCTGCAAGAATATGAGCTCACAGGCGACCCCGTCGCGGCGAAGCTGGCGGATCAGCTGCGGCAGCTCAGCGAGGTCGGGTACGTTGCGCGCATCGAGGCCTAGCGCGACTAGATCGTATGCAGGGTCGTTTCTCGGCAGGATCTCGTCGACGAACGCCTTCGCCAATGCGACCGGAATATTGTCGATGCAGTAGTAGCCGAGATCCTCCAGCACGTTGAGCGCAACGCTCTTGCCGGAGCCGGATAGTCCGCTGACGATAATCAGTCGCACGCGCGCACTCCGAGTATCGCTTGTCCCCGGCGCGCTAGCGGTACCGGGATTTCGTCGCGTCGCGGGCGTGATGGTCGGTAAGTTTTTCCTTAAATTTCCTGACCTGTCGGTCGAGCTTGTCAACGAGCCCGTCGATGGCGGCGTACATATCGTCGGACGTATGCTCCGCATGAATCGTGCCGCCGGACAGCTGGACGTTGGCTTCGGCTTTGTGGACGAGCTTCTCGACGGTCATGACGCAGTGGATGTCGGTGACGTTGTCGAAATGCCGCTCGAGCTTCGCGACCTTGCTCTCCATGTATTCCCGCAATGCAGGTGTGAGCTCGATGTGATGTCCCGTGACACTAATTTGCATTTGATCGCCTCCAGGTTATCGCGCCGCCGGGTCGCTTGACGGCGCACTATCAGTATTCTACGCGAGCGGTCCGACCCGCCGTCGCTCGCTAGACGACGGAATGTTCATGCCTTCGCGGTACTTCGCAACCGTGCGTCTCGCCACCTTGATGCCCTCGACGGACAATAACTTGGCGAGCTGATTGTCGCTTAGCGGCTTTTCCGGCATTTCCGCGCCAATTAGTTTCTTGATTTTCGCGCGCACGGCAACCGAGGATTGCTCGCCCGCGGTGCTTGCAAGGTGGCTCGAAAAAAAATGTCGAAACTCGAAAACGCCCCTCGGTGTGTGCATGTATTTGTTCGTCGTGACTCGGGAGACCGTCGATTCATGCATCTCGATCGCTTCGGCAATATCCTTGAGCACCATCGGGCGCATGAACTCTTCGCCGTGCTCGAGAAAGTCCGTCTGCCTCTGGACGATCGTCAGCGCAACCTTCAGCAGCGTCGCGTTGCGTATTTCGAGGCTGCGAATCAGCCAGCGCGCTTCTTGTAGCTGCGTACGCAGCACTTCGTAGTCGCCATTGCGACCGAGCGAGCTTGCGTAGGTCTGGTTGACTTTGAGCTGCGGGGCCATCGATTGGTTGAGCTCTACGATCCAAACGCCGTCGGCCTTGCGCACGAAGACGTCCGGCACGATGTAGTCCGACGTCGGCGCATACACGGCGGCGCCGGGGCGCGGGTGGCAGGCGCGTACAAGGCCGATTGCGTCGTGAAGTGCTTTTTCGGATACGCCGAGGCGGCGGCGCAACGTCGAAAACTGATGCTCGGCGACCAAATCCAGGCTGTGTGCGGCGATTCTCAGCGCCAGCTCGAGACCGGGTGTTTCCGGATCGAGCTGCGCCAGCTGCAGTGACACGCATTCGCTGACGGAGCGCGCTCCGACGCCGTTTGGATCGAAGCGCTGGATACGGGCAAGCATGATCTCGATCTCATCGAGCGTGCAGACGATCTCAGGCAGTAGCGTGGTTTGAATCGTCTCGAGCTCGTCCGTCACGTAGCCATCGTCGTTGATGGCATCGATGATCGCTCGTCCAATCGCCGTCCGATACTCGTCGAGGCGCTCGAGCTCGAGTTGCCACAACAAATGATCCGCCAACGATTCGCCCGACAGATCCGCGACATCCCGAGAGTCGGGCGTGTCGGCCGTCGAACGTTGCGACGGTATGTCGATCGTCTGGCGGTCCTCCCACTCGGCTTCTACGGCCGCTGCTATCTCATCACGCTCCTCTGCATCGGGCTCGACGGTCTCGGTGTCTGTGGCGGATGTCTCGGCTTCCTCGACCTCGAGCATGACGTTCTCGTCGAGCGCTTGCTGAATTTGCGTTTGCAACTCCATGACCGGCATTTGCAGCAGCCGGATGGCCTGTTGCAGCTGCGGTGTCATCGTAAGCTGCTGCGAAAGCTTGAGCTGGAGAGACGGCTTCAGCATGGATTCGAGTCTAACCTACAAAGAGAAGCTATCCCCTAGATAGACGTCACGAACTTCTTTATTGGATAGGATGTCGTCGGGTGTTCCGGACGCGATCAATGCGCCATTGTTCAAGATGTACGCGGACTCACAGATTCCCAGCGTCTCGCGTACATTGTGATCGGTAATCAACACACCGATGCCACGGTCGGTTAAATGTCGAATGATCCGCTGGATGTCGATGACGGAGATCGGATCGACGCCGGCGAACGGCTCGTCGAGAAGGACGAACTTGGGCTCGGCTGCGAGCGCCCGCGCGATCTCGACACGACGTCGCTCGCCACCGGATAGTGCGATCCCCAAACTGTCGCGCACATGCGCGATGTGCAGCTCCTCGAGAAGCGCCTCGAGCGCTGAGTGGCGCGCCCCACGATCGAGGTCGGCGCGCGTCTGGAGGATCGCGCGAATATTCTCGGCGACCGTCAGCTTGCGAAATACCGATGCCTCCTGCGGCAGGTAGCCGAGGCCTCGCCGGGCGCGGCTATGCACCGGCAGGCGCGTGATGTCTGTGCCATTGAGGACGATTCGACCGCGATCGCAGCGGATCAGGCCAACGATCATGTAAAACGCAGTCGTTTTACCGGCGCCGTTCGGTCCTAGTAGACCGACGATCTGTCCGCTCGATAGGCGCAGCGTCAAATCGCTGACGACGTCGCGAGAACGATAGCGCTTCGCGATACCTAGCGCTGCAAGCTCATTCATTGCGAGCTGGAGGTATTGCCCGATCCGTCGTCGTCGGTGCGCGGAAGTACCGTGATTACGATCGGCTGGCCGCAGTCCGAAGACCCGGACGTAATCTGCTCCTGCTCGAGGTCGTAGATCAGATCGCAGCCGCGAAACTCGCTTGGGCCCTGCTGAAACCAAGCGTCGCCGAGCATGCGCATGACTTGAGCGACGTTGTCGAAGCTCAGTGTGCTCGCGCCGCCGCTGACTGGCTCTTGATCCGCGTCGGTCACTTGCTCGAATCGCGCGGGAACGCCAACGAGCTCAGCTAGCTGCAACTCGTTGGCCAAGAAGGTGATCGTTGCCGAATCCGCCTCGATGCTCGTGTTATCGACCGTAAACATGACGCTACCGGCAAAGCGCCATTCGCCCTGCTCGAAATCCAGGCCTTGGGCCACGGCCTCGTCGGCCCGAATCAGCATATCGCCTTGAGTGATGTTGAGCCGCTTGAAAATTATCGTATTGGTTTCGCGATCGAACGTCGAGGACTCGGCGTCCAACGAGATTGGAAGCGGCTCTGCAGCGGCGGCGAGACCCGTAACTATCGCTGCGCACAGCGACGCGCCGACGCGATTAGGGATTGAAGAAGCCATGTACGCTCGATTCCAGCTCTAGGTAATCGTCCTTCAAGTCCGCGATCATACCGATCGCCTGCAGCCGCTCGGACCCCAACGATACGCTGACGTCGCCGTCGGTAGTCGCTAGGTAGTCGTCCGGCGCGAGGCGAATCCGCGGCGCCTGAATCAAAGTCGTCTCGCCCGTCGCCGCCTCGGTCGTCGCAAGCTCAACCGATCCGCTCAAGTCGAGATAACGCTGCGCGTCGGGAATCTCTCCAGAGTCAGCACGAATCTCCCACGGCACCTCAGCCAGAGGACTGTACACGATCGCCACATCACTGAGTACCGTAAGGTTTTCAGTGGGTCGCTGTTCGACAGCGCGCGCAAAGATCCGGTATAGCATGCGACCATCGCCATCCATGATTGCAATGTCGGCATTACGCATGTAGTAGCCGAGCGGCCCCTGCGACTGCGAATCGACTGCGGTGCCGTTGTCTGTGTCGAAGCGAGCGAGGTACCAGCTCGCGCTTGCGATCGCGGCAAGTGCAGCGAATCCCAAGACGTTGGGGGCGTTGACGAACACTCAGCTAAGCGTCTGGAAGGCGACGATGCCGTGATAGACAAAGAACGACGCGAAAATCATGGCTCCCGATCTTCGGCTCAAACGGCCCCGGTGTCGGCTGCGATTGTACGTCATGACGATAACGGCGAGGGTCAGCAGCGCCATGGCCGGAAAATGGAAGACCAAGATTTCCGGCTCCAACGCGTGCGGCGAAATGATCCCGGCGATACCGATCACGGCGAGCATGTTGAAGATGTTCGAGCCGATGACGTTGCCAAGGACTAGATCCGGCTCGTTCTTGCGCGCCGCGGCAACGGACACGGCAAGCTCCGGCAGGCTGGTGCCTATAGCGACGACCGTGAGGCCAATGATGACCTCGCTGATACCCAGCGCACGCGCAGCTCGTTCGGCGCCGTAGACGAGCGACTCGGCACCGACCAATAGTGCCGTCATGCCGATCGCGAGCCACATCAGCGCTTTCAGCATCGGCATGTCTGCAGGAATTTCGGCAGCGAACTCGGCGCGAATCGGATCGAGAACGCTTGCGCGGTAACCTAGATACGCGAGCCAGTAAACAAGCACGACTAGCGCGACCAGCAATACGATCGCATCGATGGCGCTGAGGATACCGTCGAGGAAGAGCAGAAAAGGGATCAATGTGCTGATCAACAGTGCTGGTAGCTCCCGTCGCAGTGTCTGCGACTGAACGACCATCGGTCGAATCAGCACAGCCGTTCCGAGCACGAGGCCGAGGTTTGCGATGTTCGAGCCGACTGCGTTGCCAACGGCCAGCCCGGGCGAGCCAGCCGTTGCGGCAAACGCCGAGACGATCATCTCCGGGGCCGACGTTGCAAAGCCGACGATCGTCAAGCCGACTAGCACCGGAGGCACGCCGAGGTTTCGGGCCGTCGCCGACGCGCCGATGATGAAGCGATCGCCACCCCAGGCGAGCAGAGCGAGGCCGACGACGACGGTCGATGTGACTAGAAGCATATGGGAGTAACTCGCGATCTCGTCGACATTCTAGACCGTGAGCCCGAATACCGCACCGCAATGACCCGCCGGCACGGCCGCGGCGCAGGTTCTGGGGTAGACTGCCCGATCCAGCCGCAGGAATCCGACCGCATGGACCCAACCGACATCGCCGCATTGATCGAGCAAGGACTGCCAGGTGCGACCGTCAATGTCACGACCGACGGCCAGGGCCACTATCTGGCTGTCGTCGTCGCGGAAGATTTTAGTGGCCTCAGGAGCCTAAAGCGGCACCAGATGGTGTACGCGACACTCGGCTCCAAGGTGGGCCAGGAGATTCATGCGCTTGCGCTGAAGACACTGACACCGGATGAGGCGCGCGCAACCGACGCGTAGAGACCCAGGTGGACAAGCTCGAAATTCGCGGCGGCCGGCGGCTCGACGGCGAGGTCATCATTTCGGGCGCGAAGAATGCTGCGCTGCCGATATTGGCCGGCGCGTTGCTCGCCGATGCGCCGGTCATCCTAAAGAAAGTGCCCCACCTAAGAGACGTCACGACGACCGTCAAGCTGCTGCGCAGGATGGGCGTCGATGTCGTCTTTCATGACGGCGTGCGCTTGGAGATCGACCCGCGCGGCATTGCCGAGTTCCTGGCGCCGTACGAGCTCGTCAAGACGATGCGCGCGTCGATTCTCGTGCTCGGGCCGCTGCTCGCGCGGTTCGGTTGGGCGGACGTATCGTTGCCGGGCGGCTGCGCCATTGGCGCGCGCCCCGTCGACCTGCACGTCGCCGGGCTCCGTGCGATGGGCGCCGACATATCGATCGAGCAGGGCTACATACGAGCGCGGGCGAGCAGGCTAAAGGGGACTCGCATCGTGCTCGACACGGTCTCGGTGACCGGCACCGAAAATTTGCTGATGGCCGCAGTATTGGCGCGCGGCGAGACCGTCATCGAGAACGCAGCGCGTGAGCCTGAGATCACGGATCTCGCCAATTTCTTGGTCGCGATGGGTGCGCGCATCGAAGGGGCGGGCACCGACACCATTCACGTCGACGGCGTCGACGCGCTGAGTGGAACGGAGTACACGGTGTTGCCTGATCGAATCGAGGGCGGCACGTACCTCGTTGCCGGCGCGATCACTGGCGGCACCGTACGAATCAACCAGACATGTCCGGAGCATCTCGACGCCGTGCTCGCGAAACTCGACGAGGCAGGCGCGGATCTGACGATCGGGGAGGACTGGATTGCGCTCGACATGGCCGGCCGCCGACCACGAGCCGTCGACTTGAGTACGGCACCGTATCCGGCATTTCCGACGGACATGCAGGCGCAGTTCTGCGCGCTGAACGCGATCGGCGAGGGTGCAGGTACCGTCACCGAGACGATTTTCGAGAATCGATTCATGCACGCACAGGAGCTGCAGCGCATGGGTGCGGATCTGACCGTTAAAGGCAACACGGCCGTGACGCGAGGTGTCGACGAGCTCAAAGGCGCGCCCGTCATGGCGACGGATTTGCGCGCGTCTGCATCGCTGGTTCTAGCGGGGCTCGCTGCGAGCGGCGTCACGATCGTCGATCGGATCTACCATATCGATCGCGGCTACGAGTGTATCGAGGAGAAGCTCTCCCAACTCGGCGCCGATATCCGGCGCATTCCTGGCTAGCCGCCGAGCTGATCTAGCGACGGTCTTTCGGCCAGCACAGCTCGAGTCTCGATTAAACCCTGACCGCGCCGGAATCCGCGGATCTGAATCGTGCTGCCGGGTGGCTTCTCGGCGATGCGAGTCAGCATCTGCTGCAAATCGGTCATGCGCTCGTTGTCGATGTGGGTAATGATATCGCCGGGAACCAGGCCCGCGCGCTCGGCAGGCCCGCCGACGCTGAGCAGTACCATGCCCGGACCGTCGAGCCCGTAGGCGTCGGCACCGATCTGTTGCAGATACTCCGTGCGTATGCCGAGCCAGCCACGTATGACGCGGCCATTTTCGATCAATTGCGCCATGACGCCCCGAACGAGATCGACCGGGATCGCAAAGCTGATACCGTTGGGCACGACGCGATCTCGAAGCGGCGCCCCCAAGACCGCCGTATTGATACCGACAAGCTCGCCTGCGGCGTTGACCAGGGCGCCACCGGAGTTGCCGATGTTGATCGCCGCATCCGTCTGGATGTAGTTCTCGAACGTCGTCACGCCGAGCCCGCGCCCAGTCGCGCTGACGATGCCTTGGGTAACCGTTTGGCTCAGGCCGAACGAGTTGCCGATCGCGAGCACGACGTCGCCGACACGCAGCGTGTCGGATCGGCCGAGTGCGATGACAGGCAGATCGTCGAGGGAAATTCTGAGTAGCGCGAGCTCGGTATCAGGGTCGGCGCCGACGACGTCGGCTACCGCCTCGCGACCGTCGGCCAGCCGGACCGCGATCGCATCGGCGTCGCGAATGACGTGCCAGTTCGTAACGATATAGCCCTGATCGCTGATCAGGACGCCCGATCCCAGGCCGCGCCCCGCTGTCGCGCTCGTGGCGGATCCACCGGTACCGCGCTGACTCGCGAAGCCGCGCGTGTAAATGTTGACGACGGCCGGCGAGCTCGCTGTGACGGCTGAAGCGTAGCTGTCGGTGGGGCTCGCAGGCCGCGGCTCCCGACCGATCAGATCGGGCCGCAATGCGACGACGATGAACGCCAGCGCGAGACCCGCGGCGACGGATTGAGCCGTAAATACGAGGACCTTCGTCATCGGAGCCATCCGAGGGAGTTTAGAGCGTCCCGTGGCATTTGACACCGCACACGCAGGTGGCTGATGACGAGAGCCCGTCAGCTGCCAGTTTCGGAAAGGGGCTACACCATACGGGTTAGCGCGGTGGG
>JAHEEN010000126.1 GCA_024640685.1 Rhodospirillaceae bacterium | reverse complement strand
TCGCTAGCCGACAGCTCGAGCGCGAGGCCGGCAACCAGATTGGCAACCTTGACGCCGCCCGCGGCATTGATCTTGTCGGTGTCGTCGCCAGGCGTGTGGTAGTCGTCATGGGCGCCCGTGAAAAAATGCAGCACCGGCACGCCGGCTGCATAATAAGGCGTCTGGTCCGACGGCCCGTAACCGTCGCCGCCGAGCCGGCATTGAACCGCGAGCGCCGCGCAGATCGGCTCGATCAGTGCGGGCCATTCCTCGGCCGAGTCGCTGCCGATCGTCGCGACCGCGTTGTCACGCATGCGCCCGACCATGTCCATGTTGAGCATTGCGACGAGCCCCTCGGGCGCCGTGCCCGGCGGTGGCGTGCGGCTCAGCGCGCTCGAGCCCAACAGCCCCGACTCCTCGCCGGTGAACGCGACGAAGATCACGTCGCGACGCAGCGTATCGCGGTGCTTGGCCAATGTGCGCGCAGCCTCGAGCAGTGCGGCAACGCCGGATGCGTTGTCGTCGGCACCGTTGTGCGGCTCCGTCGAATCGGGTGCGAGCGAGTCTCGCCCGCCATGACCCAAATGATCGTAGTGTGCGCCGAGCATGACGGCGCCGGGCAGCCGCTCGGCCGCCGTCAGTCGGCCGACGATGTTCTCGACCTCGCGCTCACGCTCGACCAATGCAGCCGTCAGCTGCACGTTGCCGCCATCGAGCAGCCGCTCGGCCCACGGTCTCGTCAGCACGGCGACCGGCAGGCCGGCGTCGCCGAGCGGGTCGACGTCGAGGCGCGGCAACGGCGTTTCGGCTTCGCCGTCGGGCGACAAGTCCGCGATCAATACGCCTAGCGCGCCGTGCTCGCGGGCCGTGAATGCCTTGTAGCGTAGGCTGCCGAGCCGTCGCTGCACGTCGTCGTCGGCAAACACGCCGTCGGTTGGCGTGTAGCGGCGCACGAGTACGATCTTGCCCGCGACATCGAGATCCGCATAGTCGTCGATGCCGTGCTCGTCGGAGTCGATGCCCCAGCCGGCGAACACGACCGGCGCTTCCGCCGAGCCGGCGCTAGAAAAGCCGGGAATCATGAATGCCGGCTCCGGCGCGGTGACGCCGTCGATCGTCAAACGCGAGTCGGGGCTGCGCTCGACCTCGACGACGGCTGTGAACGTTTGCCGGAAACTATCGCCGCCGGCAGCGGGCTCGAGCCCGATCTCGGCGAAGCGCTCCTCAAGCCAATCGGCTGCGGCGGCGAGTCCCGGCGTGCCGAGGCCGCGTCCGCCGCGAGTATCGTCGGCGAGCCAGCCGACATCGGCGAGATAGCGATCCTCGGCGCGCAGCGTGGCTTGCGGCGGCGCATCGATCCAACGTGCGACGTAAACGTCCGTTTGGCCCGGGGCTTGCTGGTTGCGGTTCGAGCCGAATGCGAGCTGCGTGCCGTCCGGCGAGAACATCGGGAATCCATCGAAGCCGGTCGTATACGAAATCTGCTCTAGCGACGTGCCGTCGATATCGATTGCGAAGAGATCAAATTCACGACCGGACTGATCGTGATGGTTCGACGAGAAAATGATGCGCTCGCCGTCGGGAAAGAAATACGGTGCGAAGTTGGCGCCACCGAGGTAGGTGACCTGGCGCTGGTCCGTACCGTCGGCGTTCGCGACCCAGAGCTCCATCGCGCTCGGCCTGACGAGATCCTCGGCCAGCAGTGCGCGGTACTCGTCGAGCGCCTCGCCGGTCGGCCGCGATGCGCGCCAGACGATCTTCGAGCAGTCGGCCGAGAAGAACGCGCCGCCGTCGTAACCGGGCGCGTCGGTTAGCCTCTGGACGTTGCCGCCGTCGGCGTCCATCCGGTAGAGCTCGAGATCGCCGTCGCGCGTCGACGTGAACACGATCGAGCCGTCGCGGCTGCAGACCGTGGCCTCGGCGTCGTAACCGGGTGTCGCCGTCAGCGCCTGCAGGTTCGAGCCGTCGGGTGCGGCGCTGTAGATCTCGTAGCTGTCGAACAGCGGCCAGACATAGCCGCGCGAGCGATCGGGCGGCGCTGGGCATTGCCGATTGGCCGCGTGCGTCGAGGCGTAAATCACGCGCTCGCCGCTGGCCGAGAAGTAGCCGCACGTCGTGCGGCCTTCGCCGGTCGAAACCATCGAGATTGCAGCTGGATCGCTGACCGGCATCGTGAAGATTTGATCGCAAGCATGCGGTGCCCGGGTCGACTGGAAGATCAGCTGCGAGCCGTCGGGCGACCAGTACGCTTCGGCATTCTCGCCGGCATCGCTCGTCAGCTGGCGGACATCCGCCAAGTGTGCTTCGCGTGGATCGTGGAGTTGCCCGGGGCTTTGCGCCGAAGCAGCCGCGCCGAGGAGGAGTCCGGCCCACGCGCCTCGGCAGAGCTTGATGGGATCGATTCGCATCCTCGGCATTTAAGCAGAGCGCAACTTCGCGCCGCAAGCCGCCCCCCGCCGACGGGTCGATTCCGGGCGATCGGTGGGTACGAAGATTCCGATTGAGAAACCCGGGCGGGATGCCATAATCGACAGGTGGCACGACAATCCTTTCGCACTCAACCGCCGCCGCGAATCCGTCGCAGGTTTGCGCCCTGGGCGATCGCGAGCATCGCGCTTTCGGTGGCATGCGTATTGCTTTCGGCCGGTAGAGTCGTCGCTCAGGTGAGCGATATCGTGGACGACGCCGACCCATCGGCCGAGTTTCATTTCGTGAGGCTCATGTACAACGATGCCGCGGGCGGTCGGCGCGGTCGTGGCTGGGGCCGCGGTTGGGGGGCTGCGTGGACCGATTGGCCGGATGCCGAATATCACCTCATGGAAGGCGTTCGCCGCCTGACGCGCGTCGACGGCCAGATCGTCGACTACAACGGCGGGGGCGCCCGCCGCATTCGACTCGATAGCGACCGGCTCTTCGAGTTCCCGTGGCTTTACGCTGTCGAGGTCGGGCAGTGGTACCTGGACGATACTGAGGCGGCGCTGCTACGCGAGTACCTCGATCGCGGCGGGTTTCTGATGGTCGACGACTTCTGGGGCGAATACGAGTGGTCCGTGTTCGTCGATTCGATGCTGAGAGTGTTCCCGGACCGCCCGATCGTCGAGCTGCCCGAGACGCATCCGCTGCTGCACGTACTCTACGACCTCGATCAGCGCACGCAGATTCCCGGTAGCGGCGGTAATCGACGCGGCACGATGCCGCATTGGCGCGGCATTTTCGACGACGACGATCGGCTGATGGTCGCGATCAACTTCAACATGGACATGGGCGATGCGTGGGAGCACGCCGACGATCCGTGGTATCCGGAGCCCTACACGGCGCTCGCTTACCGGTTTGCGGTCAACTACCTGATCTATTCGATGACGCACTGACGCGCGTCGCTTAGATCTTATAGGCCTCGGCGCACTCGGGCGTAAATAGCTCATCGACGCCAATCAAGCGTTTCGACAACCCTTGCTCGTGGTGGTAGCGCAGGAATGTCTCGAGCACGTGCCGATTCGGCGCGACGCCGTACGGCCACCAGTCCTCGCCCATGTCGCGGATGACCTGCTCGACTTGCGCAATCTGCCAAGGCAGCATCGTCTTCGCCGCCGCGCTGACGATCAGCCCGTCGTACGTCAGCTGCTTGGCTTGCTCGAAGGCCTTGTATAGCGACGTTGCAATCCAGCGATTGCGCTCATAAACGTCACGACGCAACGCGATCACGTGCATGATCGGAAAGATTTTTGTCTTCTCGAAATACGCGCGCTCGACGGCAGGGGAATCCGGGAACAGACGACTGACGTCCTCGGGTCGCGTGTACAGCGTGCTCGGCGCGCGCGCCGCATGCAGCGCGTCGAGCTCGCCGTCGGCGAGCATTTGTGACAGCGTGCGGTCGCTCGGTATTCGCTCGAGCTTGAACTGCGCCGGCAGCGAGAGCTTGAGCTTCTCCTCGCGGCCGGGCTCCTCTTGGCCGCCGCTGAAATACGTGCAGCTCGTGGGGTCGACACCGTACTCGTCTTGCAGGATGCCGCGGATCCAGACCGGCGCCGTCATTTGGTATTCAGGCACGCCGATGTGCTTGCCGGCGAGGTCCTCCGGTCGCTCGATACCGCTTTTCCTCGACACGAAGATGCACGAGTGGCGGAAGAATCGCGACGGGAACACGGGTAACGCGATGAACGGCGGCTCGTCCTGGTTCAGCGACACGACGTACGACGACAAAGACAGCTCGGCCGCATCGAACTCGCGATAGCGCAGCATGCGGAAGAACGTCTCTTCGACGACCAGATTCAGAAAGTTCAGATCGATGCCGTCGGGCTCGATCGTGCCGTTGATCAACGCCTGGCAGCGGTCGTAGTCCCAGCACGCGAGCGTCAGAGGAAGCTTGGCCATCGGATGAGTTTAGGCGACGCTGCTATCGGCGGACTGCCGCTCGGCCAACTCGAGCTCGGTGACCTCGAGAGTCCGCCAGTCCGTTGTCTTCGGGTGCACGCCCTCGACGGCGCAAAGCTCGGCTTGCGGGATGTGCGGCTCCGTTCGGCCGATTGCAGGGCCACCGGCTTGCATCGTCCGTGCGGCCTCGACCATCTGGCGGCGAAACTCGACGACGGCGACGTCGCTCGCGCCGAGCTTGTCGAGGCTGCGATCGACGATCGGGCCCATCGTTTCCCACATCGCTATGTCTTGGTTCGGAATGCCGTAAATGCCGCTCCAGTTGCCTTCTTTCATCGCGGCGCGATCTTGGAGGTAATTGTTGTCGCGCGTACGGGTCTTCCGGAAGCGTTCGTCGACGTCGACACCGACTTTGGCGCCGTTGAACGTTCGCCAGAAATCGGTATCCGGGGCCTTAGGACCGCCGAATGCGATGAAATAGAAATCCGTGTGCGTGTCATCGATCGGCACGTTGACGTTGGCGAGGTAGTAGCTCGCGTTCGGCGGGATCAATACCGTGAATGGCGCGACGAACAGCGTGATGCGCAGGTACTGATCGACGTTGGCGTTCTTGATCGGCCGGCGAATTGCCGCGTAGCGAAAACCGAAGCTCGCCGTTGCGACTTCGAGGCGTGGTGCTTTATCGGTCGACGGCCTGAGCCAGCGCTCGGTCGTCACGCCGGCACGCTCGACGCGGGCCGGCACCATGTCGCTGGAGTGCAGGCTCGAGCTGTGCGCCGAGTCGATCGCGCCTTCGAGAATCTGCGCCCAATTGCAATCGATGACGATCTTCGCGACGGCGACCGGCGTGTCCGGCGTCGGCGCGAACGCCGGCATCTCGAACTCGGGCATCTCCTCGCGCGGGCCCATATAGGTCCAGATCATGCCGGCAGCCTCGTGCACCGGGTATGCCTTGTGCTTGACCCTGTCCTTGAAGCCGCTACTCGGCGGTTCCGACGGCATCTCGAGCACGTTGCCGTCGACGTCGATGCGCCAGCCGTGGTAGAGGCACGTCAGGCCGCAGTCCTCGTTGCGTCCGAGCGCAAGCGACGCGCGGCGGTGCGGGCAATAATCGTCGAGCAGCCCGAGCTTGCCTTCGCTGTTGCGGAAAACGACGAGGTCCTCGCCGAGCAGGCGAATGCGGCGCGGCGTGCCGCCGGCCTCGGCGACTTCCTCGGCCAGGCATGCGGGCATCCAATGGCGCCGCATCAGCTGACCCATCGGGGCATCGCCTTCAACGCGGCACAGTAATTCGTTTTCTTCGCGCGTCAGCACGGCAGCTCTGATCTCTGAAAAATACTTAGCGATCTAACGTTGCAGATTTGGCCGAGGGCTGTCAAGCTAACCGGCCAGATTATTCCCGTCGGGTGGCCCGGCGCCTGCGCTCGATGCGTGCGGCGGTCGCGAGGGTTCGCCCAGCGTATGCCCCGATGTCAAACACCGCCGACAAGCTCTTAACGCTGGTTATTGCCCGCAAGCAAGAAATCGCCGACGGGATCACGGCGCTCGAGCTCAGAGATCCGGCGGGCACGGCGCTGCCGCATTTTACGCCGGGCGCGCATATTACGACTACGACACCGTGCGGCCTTCAGCGCGACTACTCGATCGCAAATGCGGACGAGGACGACGACTACTATGAGATCGCGGTGCAACGCGAGCGCGATGGCCGCGGCTCCTCGAGCCTGATCGATGAGACCCACGAAGGCGACACGCTCGAGGTTTCCTGGCCCAAGAACGATTTTCCGATGGTGCCTTCGTCCGACGGTTATGTCTTCATAGCCGGCGGCATCGGGCTGACGCCGATTCTGTCGATGATCCGCTCGCTCGAGCGTTCGCGCGGCGCGAGTTTCGAGCTCTACTACTGCACGCGATCGCCCGAGCAGACCGCGTATCTCGATGAGATCAACGCACTCGCTACGCGCGGCCGCGCGACGATTCATCACGACGGCGGCGACCCCGAGCGCATGTTCGATTTCTGGCCGGTCGTCGAGCAATGCAAGGGACGGCATCTGTATTGCTGTGGGCCGCGGCCGCTAATGCGCGAAATCCAGGACATGACGGGTCATTGGCCGTCCGCTAACGTGCATTTCGAGGCGTTCACGAAGGCCGAGAAGCGTGTCTCCACAGAGCGGGCGTTCAATGTCAGGCTCGCGCGGTCCGATCGCGTTGTCGAGATTCCGCCCGACGCATCGATCTTGGAGACGCTGCGTGCGCACGGTCTGGAGCTGCGCAGCTCCTGCGAGAGCGGCACGTGCGGCACGTGTCGCACAACGCTTTTGGCTGGCGAGCCCGATCATCGCGATTTCGTGCTGCATGACGATGAGCGCACGGCAAACGTGATGATCTGTGTGTCCCGATCGAAGTCCGACGAGCTGGTGCTCGACCTGTGAATGCCCCGCGCGACACGACGCGCAAACAGCTGAAACTTGGCGTTGCCGGGCTTGGCCGAGCGTTCACGATCATGCTGCCGACGTTCGTCGCCGATTGTCGCGTCGAGCTCGTCGCGGCAGCCGATCCCAACGACGCAGCCCGCGAGCGGTTCGCTAGCGAGTTCGGCGCTGAGACTTACGCGAGCGTTGCCGACTTGTGTCGCAATCCCGATGTCGAAGTTGTCTATATCGCAACGCCGCACGAGCTGCATGCCGAGCATGCCGTGCTCGCAGCGCAATCCGGCAAGCATCTACTGATCGAGAAGCCGCTCGCGATTTCGATCGACGAGTGCCGGCGGATCGACGATAGCGTTCGCAAGGCAGGTGTTGCGGCCGTCGTCGGCCACAGCCACAGCTTCGACCGGCCGATCCGCTACACGCGCGAGCTCATCGCGAGCGGTCGCTTCGGCCGGATTCGCATGATCACGGCGATGAACTACACGGACTTTCTGTATCGACCACGCCGGCCCGCGGAGCTCGATACGCGCCAGGGCGGCGGTGTGGTGTTCTCGCAGGCCGCGCATCATGTCGACATTGTGCGGCTGCTCGCAGACTCTCCTGCAAAGAGTGTGCGCGCGGCACTCGGCGCGTGGGACCGAGACCGGCCGACCGAAGGCGCGTACTCGGCACTGCTGCAGTTCGAGAATGGCGCCTACGCGAGCATGAGCTATAGCGGCTACGGCCATTTCGACAGCGACGAGCTGTGCGGTTGGGTCGGCGAGCTCGGCCAGCGCAAGGAGTCCAACATGCATGGCAGCACGCGCCGGGCGCTCGCTAAGTTAAGCGACCTTTCCGTCGAGGCCGACTTTAAGGCAGCGCGCAACTACGGTGGCGCGCAGTACGTCGATGCAAAGCAGACCAAGCCGCCCGTTGCGAACGAGCATTTCGGTATGGTCGTCGTCAGCTGTGAGCATGCGGACCTGCGGCCGCTACCGAGCGGGATCATGGTCTACACCGACGACGGCGCGCATTTGGAATCGCTCGGGGCGCCCGCCGTGCCGCGCGGCGCGGTCATCGACGAGCTTTACGAAGCGATCGTGCTCGGCCGCGCCGCTGTTCACGATGTGCGTTGGGCGACAGCAACGCTCGAGGTCTGCGTCGGCATGCTGCGCTCGGGACGCGAGCAACGTGAGATCACGCTCGTGCACCAGCAGCTCGACTGATGGCCAAGCGCTCGACGCCGACGCTAGAGCCGGTCCTGCGGCACTGGACCAAGGCTCTCCCCGAGGATCGTCTGGCGCACCTCGTCAAGGACGCGTGGCGCGCCTATGTGCGGGCGCTGCAGATGAGGCTCGCCGAGCACTCGGTGTCGTTCGGTCATTGGACTTTTCTGCGCGTGCTCTGGGAGCGCGATGGCTTGACTCAGCGCGAGCTCAGCACCGAGGCCGGCGTCATGGAGCCGACGACCTACTCGGCCGTCAAGGCCATGGAGAAGCTCGGGCTGATCACGCGGCGTAGAGCGCCCGGCAACAAGAAAAATCTGTACGTCTATCTGACGCCGAAAGGCCGCGCATTGAAACGCAAGCTCGTGCCACTCGCGCAGGAAGCCAATGCGGTTGCGGTCGACGGTCTGTCGGAGCGCGACGTAGAGCGCACGCGGCAGACGCTGCTCGCGATCATCGAGAATCTCGCGCGCGACGAGGCGGCTGCGCCGGAGTCGCGTCGTGTGCCGTCGACCCGCGAGCTCGCGCGTATCGTCTCCGATGGCGGGCGCAAGGGCTCGAATACTCGAAAGAAGAAGGCTGCGAAATCGTCAGTCTAGCGTCGATTACTGCGTTGACGATCGGGTGACGACACGTGTCGTCAAGACGGCGACTGCGCCGACAGCGGCTCCGCCGACATCGGACAGGCCGCCCGGCAGCAGTAACGCGACGCCGCTCGCGGCAAACAGCACGCGCTGCCATGGCGCGAGCATGCCGCTCCAATAGCCTTCGCTCGCAGCCGACAGCGCGAACACGCCGAGCAGCGCAGAAACCAAGCCCTGAGCAATGGCAATTGCCGAGCCCTGGCCTATCAGCTCGGGTCCGTAGACGAAGCCGAACGGCACGATGAACAGCACCAACGAGAGCCTGAGCGCCATCGCGGCAATCGACAGCGGATTGGCCTCGGCGATCGATGAGGCAGCGTAGGCGGCAACGGCGACGGGTGGCGTCAGTGCCGACAGCGCCGAGAAGAACAGCAAGAACATGTGCGCGGGTAACAGATCTACGTCTAGCGTCG
>JAHEEN010000125.1 GCA_024640685.1 Rhodospirillaceae bacterium | reverse complement strand
ATGCCGAGCGCCGCATTGCCGTCGGGATCGAAGATCTGCCCGCCCGCGAGGCCGACGGCCTGCGGCGACAACGTCGTCCCGAGCGCGGCTTCCGTCTGAATCGCTAGATCGCCGGCCAAATGCGCCGACAGCCCGGACATCAGCGGCACGAATACCGGCAGCACCGGCAAATCGTTCCACTCGCGATCGAGCGACGATGTGAACACGACGACCCGACCGGCGCCGCGTATCTGCTCGACGAGCAACGGGCTGCCGTCCTCGAGACCTACGAGCAATTGATCGCCCGTCGCGGGCTCGATCGTAACGTGGCGGAAAAACTTCGCGACGCGCAGCTCCTCGGTGCCGGCAAGCGCCGGATGGCTCGAGTCGATGAAGCCTGCAATCGAGAACTCGTCGCGCGCAGCGAGCCCACCGGTGCCGCCGAACGCGTGCCCGGTAATCGGCACGGCCGTCGAACCCGCGGCGCGCGGCCCAAGCGCAAGCAACACCGCGCCGCCCGACTCGACGAAGTCCGTGAGCCTCTCGGCGTCGTCGTCACCAAGCGCGCCGGCGTCTGCGACAACGACGAACGCATAAGACTCGAGGTCCCGATCGGCGATGGCCGCAGGCGCAATCGCATCGATGACCGTTGCAGGGCCGTTCACAGCCTCGAGCGCCGCCGTCAGAAACAATGCGTCGCGGGCCCCAGCCTCTGCGCTGATCAACAGAATCGTGCGCGGCTCGGGCCGCTTGACGACCAAGAAACGTTGATCATCGGCCGCAAGATCGTCGCCGGGCTCGAGACCCACGCGCACGCGATTCGCCCCGGTTGCAAGCTCCAAGCTCGCAAACGTCGTCGTCACTGTGCCGTCGGCCGGCACCGTCAGCCGCTGCGTGCCACTGCGCTCGCCGTTCAGCTCGACGAACATCGTGCGCTCGACCGGACGTCCGACGAAGCTTGTCACGCTCGCCGAGACCTCGCCAGACAACGGCTGCCATGCGACGCTTTGCACGGCCCAGTTGTCCTCGCGCGGCGCCGAGACGTCGTAAATTTCGACATCGAGCGGCGTCTGCGACGCAAGCTCGGCGAAACGCGTCGGCATCGACGAACGCTGCATGTCCGAGACGATGTGAACGGTCACGGGCATCTCGATGCCGCGCAGCATGCGATCGACCGAGCTCATCAGCTCACCGTAGTCGACGCGAGCATGCTCCGGACTTAGCGCGTTGATGCCCTGGCGGACGCTGGCCTTGTCGGCCGTGGGCTCAGTCAGCGGCTGGGCGCCGCGGCCCATCGTGATCAACTGCAACAGCTCGCTGGACGGCACGTCATCGACGATCTCTAGCGCCGCAGCTTGCGCTCGCTGCCAACGCTCGCCATGGCTCATCGACGTGGACACGTCAACGACGACGACATGCAACCGCGCATCACCTTCGATTAACGCCTGCGCGGCACCCTCGAGCGCCGGCCGCGCGAACGCTAACGCGAGCAAAACCAGCACGGCGCAACGTAACGACAGCAGCAACAGATACTGGAGCTTTTTCGCGAGCACGCGGCGCGGCTCACCGGGCTCCAGAAACATTGCGGAGCTGAACTGCTGCTTGTTCGGATTCTCCGACGACAGACGGTGTAGCCACATCGGCAACGCTACACCGAGGGCGCCGAGCAAGAACAGGGGTGCGAGCAGCGTCATCCGTGGGTTCCTCGTGGTTGGCGCGGACCGGTCAGCCCCGCCGCTGACGAAACTTCAGGTAGCTTCTGAGCGGGCCGTCCAGCGGCTCGTCGGTGCGCAGCAACGAATAGTCCGCGCGTGCGCCCGCCGCCGACCTCGAAATCGTCGAAATGTGCTCGTTGATTCGCTCGCGGTAGCGAGAGCGCATGAAAATCGGCGACACCTCCATCGACTCGCCAGTCTCCATGTCCTCGAGCAGCGCCGACTCCTTGAGCTGCGGCTCGAGCTCTTCCGGATCGAGCACTTGAAATAGGATCACGTCTTGGCCTTGATAGGCGAGCGGTTGCACGCCCTTGATCATTGCTTCGGGCTCACAATAAAAATCCGAGATCACGGCGACGAGGCCACGACCGGACCGATACTGGCGAAACCGCTCGAACGGCGCCGTCAGATCGGTCCCGGTGCCGATCTCGGCGCGATCTATCGCGTGCAGCACGGCGTTCAGTTGACCGACTCGCGACGACGCCGGGCGATGTTCGCGCACCTGCTCGTCGAAAATGATCAGCCCGACGGCGTCGTGCTGACGCCCGGCGAGATATGCGAGCGTCGCGGCGAGGAATTTCCCATACTGAAGCTTGCTGACGCCTTTCGATCGGTAGGCCATCGACGCGCTGACATCGAGCAATATATACAGATGTGTATTCGTCTCGCCGAGGAACCGCTTGATGTAGGTCCGCTCGGTGCGCGCGAACACATTCCAGTCGACGAAACGCGGATCGTCTCCTTCGGAGTACGCGCGATATTCGGCGAACTCCTGGCTGAAGCCGAACTGCGGCGAGCGATGCAGGCCGTTCAAGAAGCCGTGCACTGCCGCGCGGGCGACGAGATCGAGATTCGAGAGGCTCGCAAGCACTTCCGGCGAAAGCAGGTTAGCCGGAACGGACTGCGTGCGGGTGCTCATCCGGCCTGCGCTTGCGGCTCGCTCTTGACCATCGCCTCGACGAGTTGGCGCAGCACGTCATCGACGTCGACGCCATCGGACTCGGCGTAGTAGTTCGTCAGCACGCGATGGCGCATGACCGGCAGCGCCAGCGCCGTGATGTCCTCGGTCGTAACATGGTAGCGACCTTCAATCAACGCGCGAGCTTTCGCGGCCAACGTCAAGAACATCGTCGCACGCACACTGGCGCCGTACTCGACGTAGCGGCGCACAGGCTCAGGCGCAAGCGGGTCTTTCGGTCGGCTACCGCGGACGAGATTGACCGCGAGACGGTTAACCGACTCCGACACCGGCACTTGGCGCACGAGCCACTGAAATTTCAAGATCTCCTCGGCCGACGTGCAGGCCGTGACCTCAGGCATGCCGACCTGCGTCGTGAAGCGCTGCACGACCTCGAGCTCATCGTCGTCGGTCAGATAATCGAGAATGACGTTGAACAAGAAGCGGTCGAGCTGTGCCTCGGGCAACGGATACGTGCCTTCGAGCTCGATCGGGTTTTGCGTTGCGAGCACGAAAAACGGTCGCTCGATCGAGTGCTGCGTGCCGCGCACCGTCACCGAGAACTCCTGCATAGCCTCGAGCAATGCGGCTTGCGTCTTCGGCGGCGTGCGGTTGATCTCGTCGGCGAGCAACACGTTGCCGAAAATCGGGCCCGGCACGAACGTCCACGTCCGGTGCCCGGTCGTGATGTCCTCTTCGATGATGTCCGTGCCCGTGACGTCGGTCGGCATCAAGTCAGGCGTGAACTGAATACGCTTGAACGTCAATCCCAACGCCGTTGCCAACGTACGCACGAGCAAAGTCTTTGCCGTTCCCGGCATACCGGTGATCAAGCAGTGGCCGCCGACGAGCAACGTCAGCAGGAGATGCTCGACGACTTCGTCCTGGCCGACGATGACGCGACGGACCTGCCCGCGAATCGCATCCATTTGACCTTGAAATGATTCGACGAGCGCGCGCGCTTCTTCGGTGTCGAGTGAATTCGGCGTTTCGGAACTCAACGGGCGATCTCCAATAACAGTTGCTGTGCTTCCCTAAAGTGCGGGGCTATTTCCAGAGCATACAACAAATGCTCGCGTGTCTTGGCGGCGTCGTCGAGCTCGCGGTACGCGGTCGCGAGCCGGTAGTGCGCGCCGGCTTCATCGATCGGATCGAGCGCCAACACGGCTTGAAATTCGCGCAGCGCCGCCTCGTTGCGGGACTCGGCCAATAGAAAGTCGCCGAGATCCTCATGCACGTCGATATCGAGCGGCACGACGCCGAGGGCGTCCTCGAGCACGGCGATTGCGTCAGTGCGACGGCCCTGCTCGGCTAGCCGGCTCGCGAGCGAGCGCAGCGCGCCAACGTCGTGACCACCGAGTGCTGCATACGTCTCGAGCGTCGCGAGCGCAACGTCGGCATCGTCGAGCTCGTCGTGCGCTTTGGCGACCAATAAATACGCGTTACCGTCACCGACGTAGTCCGGCACGAGCTCGATCGCTTGGTTCGCAGAACTGAGCGCCCCGGCCCAATCACTGCGATCGGCCGACTCATAGGCGCTGCGCAAACGCCCCTGCCAGTTCTCGAAGTTGTCGAGCATCCAGCCGAACTCGCCCGAGATGTGATCGTTGAAGGCGCCATCGAAGGCCTCAGGTGTCAGTCCCAGCGCAGCATCGATCGCTCCGGGCGTGTCGGCGCCGTCGGTATAGGCGGCTAGCATCGCAACGAGCGCATCCTGCCCCCAGCGCTCGCCGATGAACTGACAGATCAAACCCGCTTGCATGTACGAGACGATGACCTGGTTCTCGTACGTCGGCCGGATGAATCCGCTATCGAGATCGGCTATACCTAAGAACTTGTCCTCGCCCATCGCTTGCAGCACGTTGAGCGGTATGTGCCGCCCGGTCAGCGGTCCCGTCGCCCACTCCTCGTAGACCGAGATACCCTCGCTGAACCACCGTGGCACGAGGTGATTCGTCGCCTCGAGCGTGAACACGTGCGCCATCTCGTGCCACAGCGTCGTGCCCCAATGAAAGTCGTTGTCGTCACGGCCGGATGGGCTGTCCATCGCGACCAGATAGCCGAACGTGACACCGAGCAGGCCGATACCCGGAAGACCCGATGTCCGCACCGCGAAGTCGTCGTGATTAGGATAGAACTCGACGACAACCGGCTCAGCCAGCTCGAACTGGTAACGCTCGCCGAACGTCCGAATGCTGTCGTTGACGAGCTCAGTCACGTACGGCTCGAGCACGTCGGCCTCGTCGCGGTGCAGCCGCAGAATCATGCCCTCACCGGCGATGTCGTCCTGCAGGCCCGGCCGTTTGACGATATCTGGGAAGTTGTCGAAATCGTCGAGCAGACGCAGCGTGTTGACGACCGGGCGACTGAACGGGTCGCCGCGATACGCCGTCGCGAGATGCGCCTGCGCCTCGGCAACCCGATTGACCCGCAGCAAGTTCACGCCGAGTTCGGCGTGCGCCGACCACAGATCCGGCTCGATACGCACGGCCTCGAACAACAGCTCGATCGCCTCGCGGTAGCGACGCGTGATGATGTAGAAGTGCGCCGGCACGGCGTAGATGTCGCCGAAACCCGAATGCTGCTCCAACGCCGCCGCGGTCCATTCGCTGTCGGTCACGCCGCGCAACAAGTCGGCCGAGGCCTTGAGCGCGTAAATCTCGAGCGCCGGAAGATCCTGTGCGGCGGCAGCGCGCGTTGCGCGGTCGAGCGACTCGTCGGCCGCCTCGAGATCGCCGGTCTCCAGGCTCATCCGCGCAAGCAGCAAATGCGCGCGGACCTGATCGTCGTCGACCGCTAGCGCTTGTTCGATCCAGCCGCGCGCGCGATCCTCGAATCGCCCGGCGGCAACGCCAGCGAGACCGAGCAGCGCTGGCGCGTACCCCTCATCGATCGTCAGCGCCTCTTGGAATAGCTTGACCGCCTCGTCGTCCTGATGCGTCGTGACGAACAGCTCGCCCCAACGTGTCCTGAGCCGCGGATCCTCCGGGTAGGTTTCGATCGCCGCCTGGAACTGCGTATTCGCGCCACGCACGTCACCGAGCCCCCACGCGGCCTCGGCGCGGATTCGCGGATCGTCGCTGTCGATGCGCAGCGCCGCATAGCAATCGCCGGCCGGCAGCACGTCGCCGCCAAACGCGAGCGCATCGCATTCTTTTAGCGATTCCGGCCGGTCGGTCGCGTAGTCGAACACCAATGCCGATGCCTGGCCGGCCCAGGCCGCGATCAATGCGAATAACGCGCTACTCGCCCTCGCGCGCCGCATCGATCTCTCGTTGCACGAGCGCAAGCTGGAGCAACAAATCCTGTAACTGATCCAGATAGACGTCGTTGTCCATCTCGCCGCGCCGCTCACGCAACGCCGCAATCTCACCCTCGAGCGTCTCGAGCTCCGACATCAATCCGCGCAACTCCTCGGTCGTCGCTATGCGCTCCGACAACAGCGCAATGTTGAACGACCGGGCCGAGTCACCGCTGATCTCGGCGTGCTCGGTCGCGAGCAATCCAGCTCCTTCGTAGCTATCGGCGACACGCCGCGTCGTGAAGTCATACGCCTCTTGGACCGTAATCGCGCCGTTCTTGTTGATGTCCGCTTCGTCGCTGGCGAGCGCCTGTGCCCATTGCGCGGCGAAGCGCGTTGCATTGCGCTCGCCGCCGCTCTTCGTCGCCGTAATCAACGTACGGCCATCGGCGGCCCACGGCTCGAGCACCGCGCCGCTCGCGCTCGTGGAATTGACGATGACTTGCTGGCTGGCCGGCAGCGCAGCGAAGAGCTCCGCAAGCGCGGTACCGTCGATATCCGGGCCCGGCAGATTGAACTTGTACTGCTCACCGTCGAACGCGCCATGGCCAATCAGGAAAATCGCAACGGCGTCGGTCGCCTCGATCGTGCCAGCCAGCGACTCCAGCGCCGCGATGACCGCGTCGCGCGTCGCGTCCTCGCCGCTCAACAGCGTCACGCGATCGTCGCCATTCAGCGTGCGACGCGCCGACTGCGCCAGCGATTCCGCTTGCTGGGCAAAGCTCTCCTCGTAGCCCGGCTCACCACCGATGCCGCTGACGATCAGATAATAGGTCTCCGCGCGAACCGGCGCGGTCGCTGCAATCGCGAGCACCAGACCGATTGCCGAACGAATCATAGGCGCCCCCAGTAAAGCCGCAGCAGCCACTCGCCGGCCTTGAGCAACATCAGCAGCAGGAAGTTGAACGGCATGTTCCACAACGGCAGCACACGTGTCTCGACGATGCCGGCTTGCGAGAAGCTGATTGCCTCGGGCAGCGCCGCGAGATCGTCGAGAGAGAAATAGCTGCCGCCGGTCACTTGCGCGACGCGCTCGAGCAGCTGTCGATTCTGCTGTATCGCGAAATGCTCAGCGACGCCGTCCTCGCGACGGATGCCGACGACACCGGTGCCGAGCACCTCCTCGGCCAGCGTTGCCGTGGCCTCAAATTCGTAGACGCCGGTACTCTGCGCCTGGAACGTTGCGGCATAGATGCCGGGCTCACCCGGCACGGGCTGCATCGCGATCTCGACGGGCGCCTCGATCCCGGTCGCCGCGGTCACGACGACGTCGGCCGCATCGACGGGCTCGAAGCGCCGATCGCGCACCTCGGCTCGCAGCTCGACCTCGGTCGTATCGCCGTAGTAGACACGATCGGCCCTGAGTTGCACCGGTTGCGGCACGCCGGCGACAAGCGCTTGCAGCAGCTGGCGCCAAAACGTCTCGTGCCGCATGTCCTCGGATGGCATTTGCATCTGCCAACGCCACGTGCCCCCGGTCGCGAGAACATAAACATTGCCGCGGCCGTAACGTTGGTGGACCAGCAACGGATGCGTCGTATTTTGGATCTCGGCTTCGAGCAATGTCACCGCACCCGGCTTCAAGTCTGCAAGGTACTGGAAGTCTGCGAGCTCCGGGAGCTCAGCCCAGAGCTCGGCATTGGCGTCGGGATCGGCGTCGAATTGCGTGATCAACGACTCGCGGCCGGCTTCCGCCAACTGCGCCTTCGCGCGCCAGCGAATGAAGCTCGGCGCAGCGATGTCCGGCAGTCGTGCGGGCAACAGATCGGCGACCGCGGAATTGCCCCAGCCGCCGTCGCCGAGGCCGCGAAGGCCGCCCAACATCAACAAACTGCCGCCACGCTCGTTGACGAACTCGCTGATGTCTTCCTGCTGCTCGGGCGTGAACGCCGCCGCCTCGAAACTGCCGATGATCAACGCATCGTAGGCGAACAATGCTTCGCGATCTTGCGGCAAGCCGTCCTCGAGCTCACCGGCCTCGTCGAGGCCCTGTCGATAAAACTTGTTAGGTGTCGTGCGTAGCAGGCTCGCAACGCGGATCGGTGACTCTTCGTCCAGCGCGCGGCGCACGAACTTGTATTCCCACCGCGGCTCGCCCTCGAGGTACAGAATGCTGCGCCGGCTTTCCGGAATCTCGATGACGCGATACTGTGCGTTGTTGACGACATTCGTCTCGCCGGGCAGCGGGTCGAGCGTGAAGCGCAGATCCTTGATGCCGGCGGTGCCGACATCGAAATCAATTAAATGCGTCGTCACACCGCCACGCTCCGGCAACTCGAGGCTGCGGGTCGCGAGAATCGCATCGCCGTCGTAGACCTTGAGCTCGGCTTCACCGGCACCGGCATGGCGGACACTAACTTGCGCCGTCAGTCGCGAGCCGGGCAGCGCGTCGTTAGGCAAGCGCACACCGGTGAGCTCGACGTCGTCCTCAATCAGCTCTCGGCCGACGCCTATCGCATGAATCGGCACACCGAATGCCGCAATCTCCGCCAACCGCGCAGGACCGAGCTCGTCGGAGTTATCGGCGCCGTCGCTGACCAGAATCACCGCGCTCAATGCCGATGAGCCTGCTTCACGCAGCACGTCGAGCAGCGCGTCACCGATATCGGTCGCTGCACCCGGCGCCGGCACGTCCTCGAAGCTCTCGAGCGGCGCCGACGTATCGGCGAACGAGTACAAGCGCATCCCCAACGATGCATCGAGCTCGCCGATCACGTCGTCGTCGAGTGCGGCAACCGCCTGTTGCAGTCGCGACTGCTCGCCGTCGCCATAGCTCATGCTAGCGGACGTATCGAGCAACACGGCAACGGCGTTGTCGCGGGCGCGCAATTGCTCCGTCGACAGCGCCGGCTGCCAAAGCACCACGAGCAAGACGCTGAGCATCGCACCCTGGAACAATGCAAGCACTGCGAGCTTGATCGGGCCGAGCGACTGACGCCGCTGCACGAGGGTGTAGCCCAATGCAACGGTGCCGAGCGCGGCAAGTGCGACGAGTAAGCCGATCGGCCAACCGCTTGCAAAGAACAACGTGCCGTTATCGAACGTCGCGCGAGAGTAATTGAATAGGAACTCGAACAACTAGGCCGACCCAACGTTTGGACGTCACAGCATGTAGACCCCGACGCGCAGCAGAAGTGCTGCTCGCCACCCCAGCCG
>JAHEEN010000124.1 GCA_024640685.1 Rhodospirillaceae bacterium | reverse complement strand
GTCAAGGGCTTTTGGGCCTGCCTCTGGGCGTTGATCGCCTGCGTCGTCGTCGGTTACGCGCTCGCGCTGTATTGGCCGGCGTTCGGTACTGCGTAGCTGAGCTCACATCCACGACCGCATCGGCCACTGCCTAGGGATTTGGCAGCTAATCCGCTAAAATACTCGGCTAGGCTACCTGCCCGATGCGAAAACGATCAACGGAACCCGGGCCGTGTGCGGCGGGTTCTCCGACCGGGCGGGTCAGCGATGCGGATTCATTGGCAGCCTGTGGACGCGGGCGGTCGGAGCCCGCGAGTCGAATCGAATTCAAACCGCAAGCAATGAAACCTGAATAGGAGCCAATAGCCCGTGAGCATTCCGCAACTACTCGTGCACGACAACGGCGACAACGTCGGCGTCGTCGTCGTCGAAGGCGTCAAGGCCGGCGACGATCTGCTGTGCGTCGTCACCGAAGACAACAGCGACTTCAGAATCAAGACGAATCACGACATCCCGATCGGTCACAAGGTCGCGCTTTCGGATCTCGCCGACGGCGACACGGTCATCAAGTACGGCGAGGACATCGGCAAGATGGTTGCCTCGGCCGCAAAGGGCGATCACGTCCATACGCACAACCTGAAGACCAAGCGCTGGTAACCCGAGGAGATCAACGATGTCGAATAAAGCAAGTTTTTGGGGTTATCGTCGCGAGAACGGTCGCGTCGGCGTGCGTAACTACGTTGCGATTTTGCCTGTCGACGATATTTCCAACGCGGCCTGCGAGGCTGTGGCGAACCACATTCAGGGCACGATCGCGCTGCCGCATTCCTACGGGCGGCTGCAGTTCGGTGAGGACCTCGAGCTGCATTTCCGCACGATCATCGGCACGGGCTGCAACCCGAACGTCGCCGCCTGCATCGTCATCGGTATTGAGCCGGGCTGGACGCAGCGCGTCGTCGACGGGATTGCGGAAACCGGCAAGCCAGTCGCCGGCTTCTCGATCGAGCAGAACGGCGACATCGCGACGATCGCGGCGGCTTCGTGGAAAGCCAAGGAGTTCGTGCATGCGACGTCGGGCCTGTTGCGCGAGGAATGCGATATCGGTGAGCTCTGGGTCGCGGCGAAGTGCGGCGAGTCGGACACGACAACGGGTCTCGCCTCGTGCCCGGCTGTCGGCAACATGTACGACAAGTGGATCCCCGAGGGCATCTACGGCTGCTTCGGCGAGACGACCGAGATTACCGGCGCCGAGCACCTCTGCAAGGCCCGCGCGATCAGCCCGGAGATTGGCGACAAGTTCATGGCGACGTGGCAGGCGTATCAGGACGAGGTCGTCGAGCCGAATAAGACCTCGGACTTGTCCGACAGCCAACCGACGAAGGGCAACATTCTCGGCGGGTTGACGACGATCGAGGAGAAGGCGCTCGGCAATCTGCAGAAAATCGGCAAGGAGTGCCGTTACATCGACGTGTTGAAACCAGCCGAGGCTCCGGAGAAGGGCCCTGGGCTTTACTTCATGGACACGTCGTCAGCCGCAGCCGAGTGCAACACGATCCAGGCCGCCGCAGGCTATGTCGTGCACTGCTTCCCGACAGGTCAAGGCAACATCATCGGCAACCCGATCATGCCGGTCATCAAGATCACCGGTAACCCGCGCACGGTGCGCACGATGAGCGAGCACGTGGACGTTGACGTCTCAGGTGTCGTTCGGCGCGAGATGACGATCAGCGATGCGGGCGACGCGTTGATGGACTGCATCCTGAAGACGGCCAACGGCCGCTTCACGGCAGCCGAGGCGCTCGGCCATAAAGAATTCGTCATGACGAAGCTCTATCGCAGCGCTTGACCGAAACCAGCTAGGGCTGCCGAGTCGCCGTTGATCGGTGACTCGGTAGCCGCTTGCCGGTCTTGCGCCTGGGTCGTATCGACCACGATTTACAAGCACGCGTCTTTCGGGTCTGATAGGCACGATTAACTAACGCGAGTCCGCGGGGGACGTTCTGATGCGTGTACGAAGCCCTGTCCAGTGCCTGTTCGGCGCTGCTCTCCTGACTGTCGTCACCGGCTTGGCCGTCGCGGATCCGATTCCGCCCGGCAGTCGTGGCGAGAACATCGAAGCGATCGGCTACACCGACGCTGCCGGTGCATCGCCTTTCAAGATGACGCTGCTGCAGAACGGCGACCAATGGCTGATGTATACGTCGAATTTCTTCCACCGCGGGTGGGCGATTTTCGACGTCACCGATCCGACCGATCCGCGCATGTTGAAGTTCATCGACGGGCCGGAGAACACGTCGAGTTGGCAAATCGACATCGCAAACGGCTTGATGATCACGTCATTCGATGCGTTGTCGCGCGGCTGGGGCGGCGATCCGGATCGTCCGCACGCGCCCGAAGCCGTGTTGATTTGGAGCCTCGAAGATCCGTTGAATCCACGGCAAATCGGTAGCTTCACGACGGGCGGCGGCACGCATCGCAACGTTTACCCGGGTGGCCGTTACATGCACCTGGCGTCGGGTTTGCCGGGATATCGCGGCGACGTTTATCAGATCGTCGACATCAGCGATCCGCGTAATCCCGTGGAGGCCGGGCGGTTCGCGACCGAGGGCATGCTCGAGTCCGAACCGGGCCCCTACGACGGTGGCAGACTCCACGGTCCGGCGCAGATTCGCGGCGATCGCGCGTTCCTGCCTTTCGGTGGCGCGGGCTTCATCATTGCCGACATCTCGAATCCTGCAAACATTCGCGAGATCAGCCGCCTCGATTTCGGCCCGCTGTTCGGCCCGACATATCTGTCCGTGCATACGACGATGCCGTACCTCGAGCGAGACCTTGCGATCGTCAACAGCGAAGCGATTGCCGAGCAGTGCGGTGAGGCGCTCAACTTCGCGGGTCTCGTCGACATTTCCGATCTCGAGGCGCCGCGGCTGATCGCGAACTTTCCGTTACCGCAGCCGCCAGCCGGTGAGCCGCTCGATTACTTCTGCTCGCGTGGCGGGCGCTTCGGGCCGCACAACCAAAACGAGCTACAGCACAATCCGTTAATCGAGCAACAAGGCGATCTCGTCTATCTGACGTGGTTCAACGGCGGCTTGCGAATCTACGATATCTCGACGCCGCGCAATCCGCAGGAGGTTGCGTGGTTCCTGCCGCCTGACCCACGCGAGCGACGCGGGCCGCTGCCGCGAACCGCGCTCGTGACGCAGAGCGAGGACATCATCGTCGATACTCGCGGCAACATCTTCATGAGCCACAAGAATCAGGGCATTTGGGTGCTGCGCCATACCGGCGCGGACTGACGGTAAGCTGGCAGGCCGCCGGCGGTCAGCGCACGAATCGCGTCGACACGCTGATCGTCTGCCCGCCGACACCTTCGTAGATCGTCTCGTACTCCGCCGGTTCTAGGACCGGGATCGGCGGCATGTACGAGCCCGAGCTGATCAGGTCGCCGGGCATGAGCCGCTCACCGCGACGGCGCATCTCCTCAATGACGACGAGCACGCCGTTGAGCGGATTCTCACCGAGGTACGAGCCGGGTTCCTTCGCGAGTACGTTGCCGTCGCCGTCCCGGAACGTCACGGTCATCGTCTCGAGGCTGTCGATGAATGCTTGATCGGCGGAAATTTCGACGCTTTCGCCAATGACGCCCCAACGAGCCATGAGATTCGATGCCTGCATCATGAACGGATTCGGCGGACTGTTGACGAACGTCGGTGCGAGCGTCTCGATGAACGCATAGAGGCGGTCGAGATATTGCGCCGCCTCGGCAAGCGTCGTCGCATCGTTGATGCGGTCGTCGGCGACGCTGACGAGGAAGTCCGGCTCCGTGATGATGAGCTCGGCCGAATCAAGCGGCATGATCGCGCCATTGGCGAGAAACATGCCGACGTACATCATGCCGACCATCGGCCGGTCGACGCCCGGCAGTGCCGCATTGACCGGATCCAGGCCGACGACCTTGTAGGCGGCGCGCGGGAACATCGCGTCGAACTCGTCGACGAGGGCATCGCGCATCTGCCTGCCGACGTCCATCGAATCGATGATCTGCGCATAGCACGCCGCATTCGTGATCATCCGGCGTGCCTCCCATGCCGAAACGACGTCGTCAGCCCAGCCCGATAGAGAGCAGCCTGTGGTTTGCTGCGCGTTCGCCGAGGGCGATGGGCCTGCGACGATTGCAGCGGTGAGGACCGTGGCGGCCAGGATGCGAGGTAGAGCATTCAACGGCTGTGTCCTCCGAGCGCGGGCGGCAATTCGATGGCTAGCTTACGAGCCGCGTCAGTATATCGCCCCGGCGCGCGCCATTCCTCGTGCATCACGGTCCGCTATAGTCACGGTCCGCCACAGGCCGGCGCCGGGGTTCGTGGCCATCGCCTTTTCTGCGATACTCTGCAGCACGCGACCGATAAGATCGCGGAAATACTCAAGCACAACATCAAGCGTTTTTCGCTGGACGGCCGCACCGACTCGCGGTCGTCACAGCAAAACCGGGGAACCGAAATGATTCGATCGACAGTCTTCGCTGCCGTTCTTCTAACGACCGCACTCGTCGGTGCTCGCGCCGACGCGCAGCAGGAGGGCACGCTCGTCGTCGCCAATCGCGCTGGTGCTGGAGGCAGCATTTCGTTGATCGACTTGCCCACCGGCCTCGAGATCGCACGGTTGCCGATCGGCCCGACGATTCCGCACGAGGTCGCGGTATCACCGAATGGGCGCTACGCGATGACGGGGGAGTATGGACCCAACAGCGCGCCGGGGCGGTACGTCGTGCTGATCGATATCGTCGACGCGCGAATCGTCGGTCGGCTCGATCTCGGGCCCAACTCGCGGCCGCACTCTATTCAGTTTCATCCGAATGGCAGGCAGGCGATCGTCACGATGCAGGATTCGGATCAAATCGCCGTCCTGAATCTGATTCCATTGGAGGTCGTGCGCACACTTCCGACCGGCGGCCGTGAAGGGCACATGGTGCGTCTCAGCCCCGACGCGAGCCGCGCGTACGTAACGAGTCGCGGCGCGCAAGGGACACTGTCGGTCCTCTTCCTAGAGGAGGACCGTCCGCCGGTCGTGATCGACACCGGTCTCGGCGCAGAAGGCTTGTCCGTCACGCCGGACGGGCGCGAGGTCTGGGTCGCGAACCGTCAGCTCGAGACGATCTCGGTCATCGATACCGAGACGCTCGAGGTCGTCGCTGAGATTCCGTCGCGACCGTACGCCGGGCGCGTCGACATCGGTCGAAACGGCTTCGCAGTCGCGCCTAACGGTGGTGGCGGCGGTGAGCCGGTGCCGCAGTTTTTGCGAGTATTCGACGTCGCGGAACACACTGTCGTCGGCGAAGTGCCGCTGGCCGATGCACCCGGTGACGGCAACTTCGGCGTTCTCGTGCAGGGCGATTCGGCATTTGTCGGCTTTCCCGACGTCGGCACGATCCGGATCTTCAATTTGCGCAATCTCGATGAGCCGCCGGTATTTCTCGCCACGGCGCACGAGGCGCCCGATGGAATAGCCTGGTCGCCGCTGCGGGTCGGTGTCATGGATGCGGAGTAATCTCGATGTCACTCTCTCGACTTCCTTTTCGCGGCGGTCCGGTTTGCGCCTACACATTAATATTGAGCGCTGCTGCGCTGCTTACGGTCATGTCCAGTCCTAACGCCTCGGCGCAAGCGACACTATCGCAGCCGGAGTACGGCGTCGTTTTCGAGCAGGATGTGCCGATTCGCGTGCGCGACGGCACCGTGCTGCGCGCCGACGTCTACCGTCCCGATGCGCCGGATGGCACGCAGTTTCCTGTCCTGATGAGCCTGAGCGCGTACCAAAAAGCGCTCGACCGGATCTTGCCGCACGATGCGCCGTTCACGCACGTCGAACGTCCTGAGCCCGATTGGTGGACCGCACGCGGCTATACCTTGGTGTTCGTCGATACGCGCGGCACCGGCACGTCGCCGGGTCAGTCGGACATCTGGTCGATGCAAGAGGCGCGGGACTACTACGATGCGATCGAATGGGCGGCCGAGCAGCGCTGGAGCACCGGCAAGGTCGGGCTCGTCGGCGTGTCGTACTACGCGATCACGCAGTGGAACGTCGCGAGCCTGCAGCCGCCGTCATTGGCGACGATCGTGCCTTGGGAAGGCTGGGCCGACATGTATCGCGATTCCGTGTTTCACGGTGGCGTGTTCAACCAGGGCTTTTACGGGCGCTGGTGGCTCGACGTGCGCGGCAAGCAATTGCTCGAGAACACACGTGCCGACAACTCTGCTGCGCTCAGCGAGGACTTGATCTATAACTTCCTCGCGCATCACATGGACAGCTCGTGGTGGGACGACGTCAAGGCGCGGGCCCAGTTCGACAACATCACCGTGCCGCTCTATAGCTCCGGCAACTGGCAGGGCTGGAACCATCACATGCGCGGCAACATTGACGGCTTCGTGCGCTCCGCATCGACCGCCAAGAAACTGCAGATGCACACCGGCGGCCACGTCGATGCGTTTTACTCCGACGAGGGCAAACGAGAGCTCTTGCGCTGGTACGATTATTGGCTCAAAGACATCGACACCGGCATCATGGACGAGCCGCCCATCAAGCTGTGCATCCGCACCGGCGAAGAAGAGTGCGCCTGGCGATTCGAGAACGAGTGGCCGCTCGCGCGCACGCAGTACACGACGTATTACCTGACCGGTGAATCCGCCGGCGTCGTCGACGACGCGATTCATGACGTGCGCTTGAGCACTAGCGTACCGCGTCGCGAGCAGGCGCTGAGCTATGAGTCGGGTCCGGAAGCTTATCGCCGCGCAAACCGGCGTCTGCCGACCGTGAGCTTCACGACCGAGCCGTTGGCGTCGGACATCGAAGTCACGGGACACATCAATCTCGTGATGTGGGTCTCGTCCGAGACCGATGACTTGGACGTGTTCGCCTATCTGCGCAAGGTCAATCCGGACGGCAGCGTTGTAACTGCCACGCGCGGTATCCTGCAAGCATCGCATCGCAAGCTCGATCCTGAGTTGTCGACGCCGTATCGGCCGTATCACACGCATGATGAGGAGCAAAAGCTCGTGCCGGGCGAGGTCGTGCCGATCGAAGTCGAGATCTGGGCGACGAGCATGGTGTTCGAAGCCGGCTCGCGAATCCGGCTCGACGTCAATGCGCATGACGGCAGCCACTACTTCGCTGCCTACAATCTCGGTCAGAACACGATCTATACGGGCGGCGAACGCGCATCGTACGTCGTGCTGCCGATCGTGCCGCCGAAAGATGGCGAAGAAAGCGTCTCGATGAACCGCTAACGGACGAGCCAAGGGTAATACCGATGCGAATTTCATCCTGTCTCTCCCAGCTGCTGAACGCGGTCGTCGCGGTTGTCGCGCTCGCGAGTACCGCGTCGGCGCAGACGGACGAGCCGATTCGAATCGGGCTGCTGACCGTCAAGACCGGGCCGCTGGCGACGGGCGGCATACAGATGGAGCAAGGCCTCAACGTCTACCTCGAGCAGAATGGCGGCATGATGGCCGGGCGCCCGGTCGAGCTCATCGTTGCCGACACCGGCGGCTCGCCGGCCATTGCGAAGACGAAGGCTCAGGAGCTCGTCGAGCGCGATGGCGTCGATGCGATCATCGGGCCGTTGGCGGCGTACGAGGCGTTGGCGATCAACGACTACATTGCCGACGTCGGCGTGCCGACACTGAGCATTGCGGCTGCCGAGGACATGACGCAGCGCACGCCGAATCCCTTCTTCATCCGCGCGTCATCGACGTCGGCGCAAGCGTCCCATCCGATGGGCCATTACGCGGCCGTCGACCGTGGCTTCCGCCGCGCTGCGACTATCGGTGACGACATCGCCTACGGTCAGGAGATGGTCGCCGGATTTCAGCGCGTTTTCGAGGAGCAGGGCGGGCAAGTCGTCCTGAAACTCTGGCCACCGCTCAACGTCGCTGAGTACAGCGCGTATATCGCGCAGCTCAGAAACGTCGATGTCGTTTACATGGCGTTTGCAGGCGCGAATGGCTTGCGGTTCATGCGCCAGTACGAGGAGTTCGGCTTGAGCGGCGCGATTCCATTGCTTGGCGGCATGACGTCGGCCGACGAGTCGCTGCTCAAGAATATGACGACAGAGGCCATGGGTGTCATTACTTCGTCGTTCTACTCAGCCGAGCTCGATACGCCCGCGAATCGGCGCTTCGTTGCCGATATGCGCGCGGCCTACGACGTCGATCCTGGTTACTACGCAGTCTCGGCGTATCTCGAGGCAACGGTGTTGGCCGCGGGTCTCGAGGCTGTTGGCGGGCGAACCGACGACAAGGCGGCGCTGATGGCGGCGATGCGCAGTCTGACGCTCGAGGACACGCCGCGCGGCCATTTGCAGTTCGACAATCTCGGCAACGTCGTCGGCAATATCTACATACTCGAGGTCCAGCGCCGCGACGGCCGGCTCGTCAATACGCCGATCAAGACGTATGAGAATGTCAGCCAGTTTTGGACCTACGATCCCACCGAGTTTCTCGCCTCGCCCGTGTACTCGCGCGACTATCCGCCGGCCCGCTTCGCCAGATAACGGTGATTCGGGCGCTCGCGCGCTCGACTAGGCACTGCGATGACGTTGTGGATCATATTAGCGATCAACAGCTTCGCGTTGGGCGGACTGCTGTTCATGCTGTCGGCCGGCTTCTCGCTGATCTTCGGCTTGATGCGGATACCGAATCTGACGCACGGCGCGCTGTTCATGCTCGGCGCGTATTTCGGCGTGACGTTTCTGCGGCTCGACTTCAACTTTTGGTTGGCCGCGATCGCGAGTGCCGTCGTGCTCGGTGTCATCGGCGGCTTGATGGAGCGCCTGTTGTTGCGGCGCCTCGCCGGTCAAGAGCTCGCGCAAGTGCTCGTGACACTCGGCCTGGCATTCATCATCGCCGACGTCTGCTTGCTCGTCTGGACCGGTGATCCGATACCGCTTGCGACGCCGGAAAGCCTGCGCGGCGTCGTGCGGGCAGGCGATGTCGTGTTTCCCAAGTATCGTTTGGCGGTCGTTGCGGTAGCTGTGATCGTTGCCGTGCTGCTGTGGTTCCTGCTCGAGCGCACGCGCCTCGGTGCGACGATTCGGGCCGGCGTCGACGATCCAGAGATGGCGCGCGTGATCGGCATTCGCGTATCGCGTCTATT
>JAHEEN010000329.1 GCA_024640685.1 Rhodospirillaceae bacterium | reverse complement strand
GATCGGACACTGAATTTCCCCGAGCTTCTGCGTCAGCAACGCGTTCTCGCGGTAGTCGACTGGAATCACGACAAGACTAGGGCCGGCTTCGTTGAATGCTCGCTCTAGGGTCGCGGCGAGTCCCTTGGAGCTTGCGACGTAGTGTCCGTTCCAGTCGAACGCGTCGGCGAGCTTGCGCCAGTCCGGATTGCCGAAACTGAGATCGGTATGGCGGCCGAAGCGAGTATCTTGCTTCCACGCAATCAGTCCGTACTCACAGTCCTCCCAGACCATGACGACGATGTTGCTGCCGATGCGTTTAGCGGTCTCCATCTCCTGGACGTTCATCATGAATCCGGCATCGCCGGCGATTGCGAGGATACGGCGCTGCGGATAGACGAGGCTCGCGCCGATCGCGCCGGGCAACGCAAACCCCATCGAGCAAAAGCCGTTTGGGATCAAGCACGTATTCGGCTCGTGGCACTGGTAATGGCGTGCGATCCACATCTTGTGAGCGCCGACGTCAGACAACAGGATGTCATCGGGACCCATGACTTGGCGGGCGTCCCAGAGGGCCTTCTGCGGGCGGATCGAGCCCTCGGTCGCATCGTCGCTGAACTCGGCGATATCGTCGGCCATGCGTTGGCGAATCTCGCGCTGCAGGCCGAGGTCGTATTCGACTTGTCTGTGTCGATCCAAACGCTCGTTGAGCATCCACAGAGCGTGTGCGAGATCGCCGATGACCTCCGTCTCCGGATGGTAATGCTCGTCGATCTCGGCGGGCAGAAAATCGACGTGCAGGATTCGCTGATCCTTGTTCGCGTTCCAGAGCTGCGGATGATATTCGACCATATCGAAGCCGAGCGTAATCACGAGGTCGGCATCGTCGATGGCTCTGTTGACGCGATCCTTCGAGCCAAGGCCGACGGTGTAGAGGCAATAGTCGGCATCCATGTCGACGCAGCCTTTGGCCATGAACGTGCTGACGACGCCGATACCGGTACGCTCACACAATATGCGCAGCTGCTTGCTCGCTCGGCGCCGGATGCAGCCGTTGCCCGCTAGGATGATCGGTCGCTTGGCATCCGTGAGCATCGCGAACGCCTGATCGACAATTTTGTCGTCGGGAACGGTTCGGCGGAAGCGGCGCGGCGTTATCGGTGTTGCGTCCGTGTCGGATTCGGCGATGTCTTCAGGCAGCTCGATGTGCACCGCGCCGGGTTTTTCAGTGCGAGCGAGGCGTACGGCTTTGCGCACGATTTCGGGAATCGTATCGGGATTGAGGATCGTCGTTGCCCACTTAGCGACGGGCTCGAACATGCCGACGACGTTCATGATCTGATGCGATTCTTTGTGTAGCCGGTCGGTCGACCCTTGCCCGGTCAGAACCAGCATCGGCGCACGGTCCATGTTCGAGTCGGCTACGCCGGTAATTAGGTTCGTGGCGCCTGGGCCGAGCGTGCCGAGTGCGCCGGCTGGATTGCCGGTGAGGCGGCCATAGACCTCCGCCATGAACGCCGCACCTTGCTCGTGCCGCGTCAACACGAACCGGATCTGCTTCGAGGCCTCCAGCGACAGCATGAAATCGGCGTTTTCCTCGCCGGGTACACCGAATATGTATTCGATGTTCTCGGCCTCTAGGCATTTGACGAGCAGATCGGATGCTTTCACTTCGAGCCTCTAGCAGTGGTCTCTGGATAAACATGAAGGGTCGCTGCCAACTGTGACCCGAGGACCGCGTAACTTGTTTCAGCGAGTGTACGAGACATGTCTGCGTAACTGCGCCTGGAGACTCTGCCGAGCGCGAAACGCAGGGCTGCGAACAGACTGTCGTTCAATCGGCCTTACGTGGCAACGCGAAGGCGTTTCACACACCCATACGGGAACGGCGCGAGTCGGTGTCAGCTTTTAGCAGTTGTCGGAGGTTGACGGTTCGCCAAGCCAGCTTAGGCCGGGTACTGAGCGCAGACGTCAATCGGGTTCGGCGCCCTCAGTGCCCGCCGCTTGCGGGTGACGTCATGCGTGCGACGAGCTGTGTGCGGTTCTGCACGCCGAGCTTCGTATAGGCCTTATGTAGATGCTTCTTGACCGTGTCTTCGCGGATGCCGAGAGCATCGCCGATTTGGCGGTTCGTCTTGCCGTCACACAGATGCCGCACGGCTTCCGCCTCGCGTTTCGAGAGTTTCTCATCGAGCGCGACGTCCAGTCCTCGACCTCGAGGATGCGGCGCGAAAAGCGCTTGCTCTAGCAATCGTCGCGGTAACCAGTATTCACCTCGATTGACTTTGAACAGCGCCTTGACGCAGAGCTCGGCAGGCGCCGTCGTCTTGAGAATGCCGTGGAAGCGGTATTTCATGACCGCATCTAGCGCCTCTTGGCTCTCCCGATCGCTGACGAGCAACACGCGCAAGCGCGGGAAGCTCGCCGTGATCGAGCGGATGATGCGTGAGTCGGTTTCGGCGAGCAGCCTCTCATCGAGCAACAGTATTCGCGGCATTCGGCGCTCTATCGCCTCTTTGATCTGCGTTGCGCTTGCGGCAAGCGTACTGACGAACTGCACGGCGCGGTACTGCTCGAGCGATGGACGGAAAACATCCGCAAGCGCGAGCTGATTGGTTACGAGCAGAACGCTGATTCTTCGACGCCGCTCAGGGCCGCGATAGGGCGA
>JAHEEN010000328.1 GCA_024640685.1 Rhodospirillaceae bacterium | reverse complement strand
GTCGCAAGTGCCTATATCGAGCGCTGGAACCTCGTGCTCGGCGCGATCTTCGTCGCGATCGTGATCTTCATGCCCGACGGGATCGTGCCGGGCAGTGCTCGATTCTGGCGGTGGTTGCGACGACGCGGTGCTGCCGCCGGTGAAGAATCGTGAACGCGCTCGAGTTGTCGGCGGTCACGAAGTCGTTCAGCGGGCTCAAGGTCATCGATGGACTCTCGATGCAGGTTGCTGCCGGCGAGCGCCGGCTGATCATAGGTCCGAACGGCGCGGGCAAGACGACGTTGTTCAATTTGATTGCCGGCGAGTACACCGTCGATGGCGGTCGCATCGAGGTGCTCGGGCATGATCTGACGCGCGCACCGGCGCGGCGGCGGGCGCACTTAGGCGTTGCGCGCACATACCAAATCATTACGTTGTTTGCGGAGAGCTCGCTTCGCGACAACGTCGCGCTCGCGTTGCTCGGACTGCGGCCGTTGCGCTGGAACATCTTGTCGCAATTTGCTGGCCAAGCGACTCTCTTGCGTGAGGCCGATGCCGTGCTTGCGCGTGTCGGCCTCGAAGCGTTCGCGACACGGCCGCTACGGGAGGTCGCCTATGGCGAGCAGCGCCGCGTCGAGATAGCGATGGCATTGGCGCAGGAGCCGAAGCTGTTGTTGCTCGATGAGCCCTTCGCCGGCCTGTCGATGAGTGAGCGTGCCGACGTTGCGAGCTTGCTTGCATCGATCTCCGATGACGTGACGATCGTTATGATCGAGCACGACATGGACGTCGCGCTCGACTTTGCCGAGCGTATCAGCGTCATGCATTTCGGGCGGATTGCCGTCGAAGGGGAGCGAGCGGAAGTCGTTGCCGACCCTCGTACGCGGGAGATTTATCTTGGCGACTGAGGCGTTGGCATTCGACTCAGTCGACGCGTACTACGGCGAAAGTCTCGTATTGCATCGCGTGTCGTTCGTGCTCGAAGAGGGCGCGTTACTCGGACTGATCGGCCGCAACGGTGCCGGCAAGTCGACGTGCATGAACGTGGCCGTTGGCCTTTTGCCCGCGCGTCAAGGTGCAATCCGGCTTTACGGCGAGCCGATCACGCAGTTGCCTCCCGAGACGATCGCGGCCCGAGGCATCGCGCTCGTGCCGCAAGCCCGGAGAATTTTCAAGAGCTTGACAGTCGCCGAGCACTTGCTGATTGCTGCGCAAGCGCCGCGCGAGCCAACGCACGAGCCGTGGACACCCGAGACTGTCTACGCTGCGTTTCCGCGTTTGCACGAGCGGCGTAAGCATTTTGCGGGCTCACTATCGGGCGGCGAGCAGCAAATGCTCGCAATTGGCCGCGCATTGGTGTCCAATCCGCGCGTGCTGCTGATGGACGAGCCATCCGAGGGGCTTGCGCCCCAGATCGTCGCTGACGTCATGAAGACGATCAGCCAACTCAAAGACCAAGGTCTGTCGATCGTGCTCGTCGAGCAGAACGCCAAGCTCGTATTGGACATCGCCGATGACGTCGTCGTCTTGAATACGGGGCGCGTCGCGGTCCGTGAGCGCGCGGAGGCGTTGCAAAAGACCGGCGTCGACCTCAGCGAGCACCTCGGCGTATTTTGAGACCAGAATCGTTCTAGTAGGAGAAGTGCATGTTGTATTCCTGTAGCCCGTCCGGACAGCCGACGGTCATCGCGGGCCGTTCGAATCGGTCATCCGGACCCAGTCGCCGCTATGCCGTCGACCTCCATGCGCACGTGTTCGTCCCCGAGGCGCATGCGCTCGTCGGCGATGCATTCGATCTCGAGATGGACGACTTGTACAAATTTGCGAATCAGGCAACCAGAGACGTCAACGCGGCGCAGGCCGAGACGATCAGCGATCAACTGACGTCGGTCGAGCGCCGAATCGCCGACATGGATGCGATGGGCGTCGATGTGCAGGCGGTCTCGCCGGCTCCGCTGCAGTACTACTATGCATTGGAGCCCGAGCTCGGCCGCGATGCATCGCGCGTCATCAACGATCACATCGCGTCGATCGTCGCGGCGAACAGCGACCGGCTCGTCGGCCTTGCAAATTTGCCGATGCAGTCGCCCGAGTTCGCTATTGCTGAGCTCGAGCGCGCCGTCAACGAGCTGGGTATGCGCGGCTGCGAGATATCAACGAACGTCGCAGGCGCCGAGTTGTCGGAGGAGCGCTTTCGCAAGTTTTGGGCGAAGGCCGAGGAGCTCGACGTCGTCGTTTTCATGCACCCGAGCGGGCCGTCCGAAGGGCAACGCCTGATGGATCATTATTTCTGCAACGTCATCGGCAATCCGCTCGACACGACAATCGCCGTGCACCATCTGATTTTCGGTGGCGTGCTCGAGTCCTATTCGAAGCTCAAGATCGTCTGCGCGCACGGCGGCGGGTATCTCGCGGCGTACTCGGGCCGCATCGATCATGCACATTCGGCACGCTCGGACTGCCGGCGCTGTATATCGAAGCCGCCGACGAGCTATCTGAAGCAGCTGTACTTCGACACGATCGTCTTCACCGAGCATCAGCTCGAGTACCTCGTGCGGCTCTACGGCAGCGATCGCCTCGTGATCGGCACCGATTATCCGTTCGACATGGGCATGTACGATCCGGTCGGCTTTGTCGAGGGCACTGGTGAGTTGACCGAGGCCGACAAGG
>JAHEEN010000123.1 GCA_024640685.1 Rhodospirillaceae bacterium | reverse complement strand
TGAACTGATACCCGGCAACGAGCTGCCAATCGGTCTCGAGCTGTGGCCCGTCGAGATCTTGGTCGAGCGGTGCGATCAGCTCGAGCGCGAGTCGATGGCCACCGGCGTGGGCGTAGTTAATGCCGAACGCTGCATCGAGGCGCGTCGCGCCTTGGTTGAGTGGATCGGCGGTCTGCACGGGTGCGACGATCAGCGCGTCGATGCCGTCGACGTTGCCGCGATCGAACCATGCCAGCCGTGCCGACCAGCTGACGCTCGGATTGATCAAGCGGCTGTACCACGCGGTCACGCGGTGCTCGTCACCGAGTGTGTAGCCCTCGTCGTTGTCGCCGGTGCGAATGAGGCTGCGCCACTGCGTGCCCCAGCTCGACGCGTCGAAGAACCGCGTATACGTCAGCCCGCCGATCAAATCGTACGTGCCCGAGCCGAGCTGCATCGGGTACGGCAGACGCAGCGTCGGCGTCATGCCGGTCGGCGCGAGCACGGTGTCGGTCGCATCGGTATCGCCGGTCGGAATCGACACGCCGGCCGTCAGATGCAACCGGCTGCCATCGTCCTCGCGCAGCCGCACGAGCGCGGCAACGCTCGTGTCGCCGAGGCCGCTGGACTTGGTTTTGAACGTGCCGAGCACGTCCGTCCCGGCGGGCCCCATGTACGTCGTGTGGTTCATCTCTTTATTGACGTGTTGGATCATGCCCATCAGCGTGATCCTGTCGGACGGCGCGTACATCAGTCCGAACATGTCCATGTCCATCTTCATATCGGTCGGCACGACGCGCAGTGTCGGCGGCTGGCCGGGCCTGCCGAAGAATCGATTCGGCACGGTCGTCGCAATCGTCTCGGTCGAGAGCCCTGTCGAGCCGTCGGCATTACCCTCCATCGACATCGTCATTCGCCGATACGAGAACATGAACTCGCCGGCTTCGTGATAGTGATCGGCCATGATGCCGAACGGTGCATGGTCGTCGGCGCGCAAGCCGTCGGCCGTATCGCCGAGAGCCGCGTGGCTCATCGGCAGCAGTGTCGCGCTCGCAAGCGCGGCGATAGCTATCCTACTCATTGTCATCTCCCAATCGCGCGATCACTGCGCGATCCGTTGCTTGCGCGCGCAAGCAACGACTCTCGTTGTTGGGCTCGCATCGAGGCGAGGCAACTAGATCAAAGGCATGGGATCAAACGGCGGGAGGGGCGCGCGCGAGATAGGCGGTGGGAAGCTCCGCGAGTGTCTGCACCGCCGCATTGGACGACGCCAGCACGTGGCGGAATTGCGGTAGTTCGAAGTCTGGCTCGGATGGCGGCGCGATCGCAGCCAATGCGGCACCGGCCGGGCAATGCTCCCACGCCTCGTGCGCGGCACTTTCGTCGTCATGCGCATGCTGGCCATGACCCGCGTGTTTGTCGACGAGCGAGCTGAGCGCGATTCCGCCGGGGCCGCCGGGGCACAGGATGAAGGGACCGCCGTCGCTGAGTTTCGCCGGCATGAAGCCGACAGGCACGACGGCGCGCAGCAGAAACGCTGCGATCGCCAGACGAAATAGCTGCTTGACGGTCCTGATTCGCACGGTCTCGAGCCGGTCTTCAGATGGTGCCGGGACAGTATACCCGGGTCTTATAGAGGAAAAGGACCGCGAAGCGCCCCGAAAGTGCGGGCAGTCGCAGCTCTGCGGGTCAACGAGGCATCACGGTAGAATACCGCTCGCGTCGTAACGCGCCCACGAACGTCGCCCGGAGCCAGCCCGAATGACCGTCGCAGTCCTTGCCAACGTCGCGATCGTCGCCATCGCCGTCTACGCGCTGGTGATGCTGCGGCATCGGGGCTTTAGCCTGTCGCAGCGCGTGCTGGTCGCGCTCGTCATCGGGGCTGGCATCGGGCTTGCGCTGCAGCTGGTCTACGGTGTCGCATCGGACACGCTCGCCGCGACGCTCGCGTGGAGCGACATCCTCGGCCGTGGGTATGTCAGTTTGTTGCAGATGGTCGTCATGCCGCTGATCCTCGTCTCGATGACGGTTGCCGTCGTGCGTCTAGATCATGCGTCGGCGCTCGGTAAGATCGGCGGACTCGTAATCGCGATTCTCGTTGGGACGACGATGGTCGCTGCGCTGATTGGCATCGGTGTCGCGGCAGTGTTCGGCCTGTCGGCCGAGGGCTTGACGCAGGGCGCGCGCGAGTTGGCCCATGCTGCGACGCTCGACGATCGCCAAGCCGGCTTGGCCGAGCTCGGTTTGACCGACATCCTGCTGAGCTTCATTCCACAGAACATATTTGCGGATCTGACCGGAGCGCGACCGACGTCGATCATCGCCGTCGTCATTTTCGGTGTGCTCGCAGGCATTGCAGGCCTGCGTCTGACCGCCGATGACGCAGAGCGGGGGCAGGCCTTTCGGTCTTTCGTCGAGACCGCTCAGGCGGTCGTGCTCAGACTCGTCCGCATGGTCATCGGCCTGACGCCCTATGGAGTGCTGGCGCTGATGCTGCGGGTCACGGCGAGCTCTAGCGGCGAGGACATACTGAGCCTGCTCGGCTTCGTCGTCGCGTCGTACATTGCGATCGTCATCATGTTTGCCGTTCATGCGGCCATGCTCGCCGCGGCAGGCACCCCTCCGATCGGCTATTTCAAGAAAGTTTGGCCGACACTGACGTTCGCGTTTGGATCGCGCAGCTCCGCGGCGACGATTCCACTCAACGTCGATACGCAGATCAACGCGCTCGGCGTCGCAAGCCCAATCGCCAATCTATCGGCATCGTTCGGCGCGACGATCGGTCAAAACGGCTGCGCCGGCATCTATCCGGCGATGCTGGCCGTGATGATTGCGCCGACGATGGGTATCGATCCATTGGACCCGACGTTCATCGCAACCCTCGTCGGCGTGATCGCGATCAGCTCGTTCGGCGTCGCCGGGGTCGGTGGTGGCGCGACGTTGTCGGCGCTGATCGTGCTGCCTGCGATGGGCTTCCCAATCGCATTGGTTGCATTGCTGATATCGATCGAGCCGCTCGTCGACATGGCGCGTACGGCGCTGAACGTCAACGGGTCGATAACGGCGGGTGTGCTGACGAACAAGATGCTTGACGTCGCCGTGCAGCCGTCTGAGGTGAGCCAGGCTTAAATCGGCTTAGATGAACGGTGCCGCGGCGAGCACGGCGACGATCGCCACGCCGATGCCGAGCTTCGCGATCGTTCCCCAAAGACGCCCAGCCGCTGCGCCGCGTCCACTCACCATGCTGTGCCCTAGCGACCGCCCTGCCCAGAGATCGCCGAGCAGCGATCCGGCGAACGCGCCGAGACACGCGCCGATCAGTGTTCCGAGTATCGGCGTGAGCGGTGTGCCGAGCACGGCGCCGACGATGCCGCCGACGATCGCAAGCACGGCACCGCGCTTCGAGCCGCCAGCCTTGCGCGCACCGCGCGCGCCGAGCACGAACTCGAGGATCTCGCCGAGCGTTGCGAGCGCCGTTGCGCCGCCGAGCGCGGCGACCCCGTATACGGTTTGCTCCGGCGTCCACCACTCGAGCAATGCAGCGAACAACACCATCAGCCACGTGCCGGGGAGATTGAATAGCACGGCGACCCAGAACACGACGTTCAGGAGCGTCAAGCCGATGACGTAGGCGTAGATCAATGCAGCGCTCGCTAGCTGGTCCGCGCGTTCGTCGGTCACTGCGGGGCGCGGAGCTCGGTAGTGCCGGGGGCACCGAGCGAAGATTATCTTACAAGGCGGCGTGGGTTGCTTCGTCAGCGAGCTTGCGGTCGCCGGTTTTGTACGCGCTGAAATAACGACGCGAGCACTCCAGTGCCTCGATCAGGCTCTCGAGGCGGGCGGCGCGAAACTCGCGTGCCTCGTGACTGGCGTGCGCGAGGCAGATCGCGGCCTGCGCAAGCCGTTCCTCGAAGGCCAGCAGCTGTAGCTGGGTTTCGCGTGACGGGCTAGCGGCCTCGGTGCGCAGATCGTCGGTCAGCAGTGTCGTGTCGGCGCAGAGCGTCTCGAGCACGCGCTCGAGCGCTCGAAGCTCGCGATCTTCCGGGTCGTCAGCACGCTGTTTCGAGACGGCGTTCATTAGCGTCAATCGATCGAATGAGAGAACGGCGATCAGCATTGCCGATTCCTCGGCCGAATGCTGTGATCGAATCCGAGATTTCGCGTCCGACTCTGCGCCGGGTTGCGAGACTGTGAGCCGACGCAGCCGCCTGAGTTGCGTATCATTCACGTCAGGTGCGAGCCACTGACAGGGGATCACGATGAGACGTTCGAATTCGCGGCGTGCCACGAAGCCGTGCAAGGCATTGTTCACCAGCATCGCTGCGCTAGCCGTCGGCGCGGCGCTACTGCCGCCGGCGCGCGCGCAGGTCGTTGCAGCCGACCACCACTTGCGCGCAACGCCCGAGAACGTCAGCTGGGGCTGGTTTCCGATAGACAAGGCACCGATTCTGACGATAGCGTCGGGCGAGACCGTGCGCATCGACACGATCTCGCACCATGGCTCGACGCAGGACGAGGATCCCGTGACGTTTCTCGCCGATTTCGGTGTCGCACCCGATGAGATTCTCGACGATGTACGGACGTTTTGGGCGTCGCGGCCGGACCGTCCGCGCGACGGCCGCACGGGCGCACACGTGTTGACGGGGCCGCTCGAGATCGTCGGTGCCGAGCCCGGCGACATGCTCGAGGTCCAGGTGCTCGAGGTGACGTCGCGAGTGCCGTACGGCTTCAATTCGCGCAACGCGCGCGGCGGTCCGCTCAGCGACGACTACCCGGGGACCGAGCCGGGCGATCGCGGTGCGGACATTGCTGCCGGCGGGCGGCGGATCGTGCGCACGGCCGAGGCCGACGGGCGCATCGTCGCGTTGGTTGCCGACGGCTTGCGTGTGCCGCTTGCGCCGTTCATGGGGATCATGGCCGTAGCACCCGAGGCGCCGGTCGTCGGCCAGCCGGGCGTGACCGTCGCCGGTATCCAGAGCTCGCGCCCGCCAGGCCCGTACGGCGGCAATCTCGACATCAAGCAGCTGACGGCGGGCTCGACGCTGTATCTGCCGGTCTTTCACGACGGGGCGCTGTTCTATACGGGCGACCCGCACGGCGTACAAGGCGATGGCGAGGTCAGCGGCACGGCGCTAGAGCAGTCGAACACCGGCGTCTTCCGGTTCGTGCTGCACAAGGGGGTCGGTATCGAATCTCCGCGTGCCGAGACGCCGACGCACTACATCGCAATCGGCATCGATCTCGATCTCGACCGGGCGATGCGCAAAGCGCTGCTGGCAGCGATCGAGTATCTTGGAGCCGAGCACGGCGTCACGGCGGCCGATGCGTTCACGCTCGCGAGCCTCGGTATCGATTTCGCCGTCGCCGAAGCCGTCAATCAGACACAGGTCGTAACGGCGCTGATACCGAAGTCGCTGTTCGTCGAGCGTTAGCGCCTCGGCTGTTTCTACTCGGGCTCCGCTGCGCGCGCGAGCACGTAAGCTTGAATCGCACGCACTTCGTCGCTCGTCAACAAATCGTCGAAGGCCGGCATGCCGAGCGGAGCTAGCGCGCCGCCCAGCACGATCGCCTCGAACTGCTGATGCACGCCTGCCGTCGAGTAACGCAGATCAGGCAACGGGCCTGCGACCGCATTCGTCCCGTGGCAGCGGCGGCACGTGGCGCCATAGAGCTCGCGGCCGAGCTCGATTGTCTCCGGCGTTGCGTCGACGGTGATCGCAGGCGTCGGCGGCTCGGAATGACCGAATGGCCGTGGCTCGAAGCTTGCCGATGCGCCGAGCGCGAACGTCAACAGCCGGCCGTTGCCGAACTCGACCGGGCCGTCGCCGGGCACGTTGAACAGACCCTCCGGCCCGCCGAGGCCCGCCATGACCGAGACATACTGCTCGCCGTCGACGAGATACGTGACCGGCGGCGCCATGATGCCGGTACCGGCGTCGAACTCCCAAAGCTTCGCGCCGTCGCTGGCGCGATACGCGATGAACTGCCCGTCGCCGCGACCCTGGAATACGAGATTGCCAGCAGTCGCGAGCACGCCGCCGCTGTCGACGGTCGGATGCGTGACGCGCCATTGAGCGCGCTGTGCGACTGGGTTCCACGCGACGAGCTCGCCGTGCGGCGGCGGCTTCGCCGCAAGCTCCGCGACGAGCGGCCCATCGTAGTCGCGGTCGCGGCCGATGTTGACGTTGTTCGCGTCGTACATCCACTCGACATCCGGTGCGTGTAGGGACTGAGTACCGACCTTTGCGCCGAGATAGACGAGCCCCAACGTCGGATTGAACGCCATTGGATTCCAGTTGTGCGCGCCGCGCGGCCCCGGCGAGACGATCACGGCCTCGGCGCCCATGAATGCGCTCGGCGACTCGATCGGGCGGCCCGTGTCGGGCTCGAGACTCGTCGCCCACGTCACGCCGTCGACGAACTGCTCGCCGGACAGGAACTCACCGTTCGCACGGTCGAGCACGTAGAAGAATCCGTTCTTCGACGCCTGCATGATCACACGCCGCTCGCGGCCGTCGAGATCGAGGTCCGCGAGCATCAGCGGCTGCGTCGCGTCGAAGTCCCAGTTGTCGTTGGGCGTCGTCTGGAAATGCCAGACGTACTCACCGTCGCTCGCGCGCAGCGCGAGAATCGAGGCAACGTAGAGATTGTCACCGAGCTCGTCGCTGCGCAGCGCGCGATACCAGGCTGTCGGGTTGCCGGTGCCGAAGTAGACGAAATCGAGCTCGGGATCGTAGACGATGCCCTCCCAGACGGTCCCGCCGCCGCCGGCGGTCCACCATTCGTCGTGCCACGTCGCCGCGGCACGCTCCATCGCGTCGGACTCGAAGCCGAGCTCAGGATTGCCGGGGACTGTGTACGTGCGCCAGAGCCTATCGCCGGTCAACGCGTCGTACGCGGATACGTAGCCACGCACGCCGTACTCCGCACCGGCGTTGCCGATCAAGACCTTGCCGTCGGCGATTCGCGGATAGCCGGTGATCGCGTACGGCTTGCTCGTGTCGATCGTGCTGACGTCCCAGACCGGCGTTCCGGTCTTCGCATCGAGCGCAACGAGTCGTCCGTCGAGCGTGCCGACATAGACCTTGTTGTCGTAGAGCGCGACGCCGCGGTTGACGACGTCGCAGCAGATGAAACGCGCAACGCGCGGGCGATCGACCTGCGGGTCGTACGCCCATAGTTGCTCGCCGCTTGCGGCATCGAATGCGTACACGACGCTCCACGAGCTCGTCGTATAGATGACGCCGTCGTAGACGATCGGTGTCGCTTCGAGGCCGCGCGTCGTGTCGAGCTCGCGATGCCATGCAAGCCCAAGGTCGTCGACGGTGTTCTCGTCGATCTGCGTCAACGGGCTGAAGCGATGCTCGTCGTACGTGCGCCCATACATCAGCCAGTTGCCGGCGTCGGCATCGGCGTCGAGCAGCCGTGCGTCGCCGACCGAGCCTTGAGGCTCGGGCTCGGATGCGGGCTCGGCCGGAGGCGCCGGGGACTCGCAGGCGGCCACCAAGACAGCCGCTGCAACGAACAAAAGCTTCGATAGATTACGCGCGGACATGGCTAGACCTCCGGCTGTTTTTCGTCAACGCAGCACGTTGCTCGCTTCGGCTTGCGCGATCATCGCGTCGGCGTCGTCGGCGAGCAGGTAGCCCTGCTCGACGGCATCGGCAGCAGCCGCGCGGACGGCGTCGACGTAGCCTGCGTGTGAGCCGTAGCGCTCCTCGAGCGACAGCCGAGGATCGCCATTCGCTTCGCGCTCTGCCTGTGTCGTCGCAAATGGAATCATGCCGCCGGCGTAGTTGCAGATTTTGCCGGCATGAAAACCCTCGGCCGTGATGTTCCATCCGAGGTACGTGCCGAGCGGCACCTTGATCTCGACGAGCGGCACGCCGCCGATCTCGTTACCGTCGGCGTCGACGCGCGGCACGCGCGTCGGCAGCGTGCGCTTGACGGCCGGCGGCCAGACGGTCGCGGTGCCGGTGCCATCGAGGTAGTCGTAGTCCGGCCCGTAGTCGTAGTCGTGCAGTGGGCTCAGCAAGCCATTCGGCAAATGCTCGGGCAGGCCGGGAATGCTGGGGAAGCCCATCGCCTCCTTGGTCGGCGCGACGAGCACCGGATCTTTCCCGTGCATCCGCGGATAGCGGCTCGGCGGCGGGTCGATGTCGTGCATGACCCATTCGCGCAAGTGGAACTCGATCGCATCGCGTAGCTCGGCGACCGACACCGGATTGTCTGCGAGAACGCCTTGGCCGAAACCCGCGCTCGGGCATGTCGGTGGTGGCGGGGCCTCGGCATCGAAGCCGCCGCGGCCGCCGCCGTGGCGCACGCTCGCCGCGTAGTAGCGGCGCACGTTTGCCGGCAACGGGATGTCGGTTATTGGATCCGTGCCGACAAAGCCCGGTCCGGCCTTCAATGCCCAGAGTTCTGCGGAGCCTAAGTTTTCGACGATCTTCGGGCAGGTCCGCGATGCTTTGCAGCGGTCGAGAATGCCTGCCGTCGGCAAGCCGCGGGCGTAATCGGGCCAGCGCTCCCACCACAGCGGCCCCTCGGCACCGGGTTCGTAGAGCTTCAAGGTGCCATCCGGCATCGCGAAACGGGCATTGAGCGACAGTCGCCGGCCGGCGCGCTGCGCCCAGCTGCCGTCATGGACCTGGCGGCCCTGCTCGTCCGCGTTGAAGCCCAAGTGCAGGAATTGCCGCAGCATGTTGCCCGATTGAGAGGCACCGCGCGCGACGATCCAGTCGACTTCGTCGGCGAGAGGGTTGGCCGTGCCTTCGCTGTCTGCGCGTTCGTACTTGAAGAACGAGCCAACGTCGCGGAACGCCGCAAAACCGATGCCGAGCACCGGCGGGTCCTGTGTTGGGAAAACGACTTGGTAGACACGGTTTGGCTCAAACCCGTCCCGCACGCAAATCTCGGTGGGATCCGGCGTGCCCGGGAACGCTGGCGCGCCATCCTTGCTGCAGCGTGCCCAGGCCCAGTCGGTACTTGCGACCTCACGCGTCGCTCCGGACTGCCCGTCGAGCGTCTCCGACTCGATGACCGTCAGCGTCGCCGCGTCCGTGGAGAGCGTCACCGGATCGTAGGGTAGCGGGTTCGAGTGGACGATAATCGGGCTCGACGCCGCGCCCGCGGCGTTGATGATTCGGCCCATGACCGTGCCGGTGATCGCCGAGCCGTCGGGGTTCTTCGCGATCGGCACGACGACGTAATCGCGATCGGGCGTGCCGTG
>JAHEEN010000122.1 GCA_024640685.1 Rhodospirillaceae bacterium | reverse complement strand
TCGTCCGCGGGCGCGGCACGACAGTCGTCTCGAGCCAACATTCCTCGCGCGGCCGGTTGACCGATACGAGTCGAACGACCGGCTCGACGTCGATGATCGGCGCGTAGGCGATCTGCGGCCGTCGCCCGTGATCGGCTGAAGCAGCGGCAGCGACGCCCATCCCGACAAGCAGTGCCGAAACCTTCCATGTTCTGAACATGACCGTACTCCTGTCCAACCCGGCAGTTGCCGGATTTCGGGACAGAGCATAGGCAGCCGCCGCTGAATCGACGCTGAACGGCGGAGCCGCAAGGCGGGTGTCAGCTAGGGGTCGCGGTGGCCGCGATCGGGGCTTGGACACTGTGGTGGGCGACGATGTTTAACATTTTCTCGGTCGCGATCACGGCCGCCGCGGTCTGATCGGAGTCGACGCCCAATGTCGAGAACTCGCCACGGTCCTCGCCGCCGTCCCAGAGGATCAACGTCTCGACGAGCGCCTCGGTGCGCCCACCCGGCGGAATGCGGACACGGTAGTCGACGAGCCGGGGCACGTCGATTCCATGCTCCGTCACGGCCTCCTTGAGCGCGTTCATGAACGCATCGTAGCCGCCGTCGCCGGTGCCGGTCGCCGTCGCCGACTTGCCGGCAAAAGCCACCGTCACCTCGGCGGCCGGCGGCGCACCGGAGTCGACGCGGATCGAGTAATGCGCAATGCGCACGGCCGATTCTGCCGGCCGTTTGAGGACGTCGGCAATGATCATCAACAGGTCTTCCGGGACAACCGTATGCTTCTTATCGCCGAGCTCGATGATGCGGTCGAGGACCTTGCGGCGATTCTCCGGCGACAACGAGATGCCGAGCCGCTCGAGATTGTGGTCGAGCGACGCCTTGCCCGACAGCTTGCCGAGCGCGTAGCGGCGCTCGCGGCCGAATCGCTGCGGCGCAAGCCGCGTCACGTAGAGCCCGCCCTTGGCGTCGCCGTCGGCGTGGATGCCTGCGGTCTGCGTGAACACGTCGCCGCCGAGAATCGGTGTGTTGGCAGCGATGTTCTTGCCGCTGAACGTTTCGACAAGCGTCGATATTGCTGCGAGGCGCGACTCGTCGATAGCCGTTGTGAAGTCCGTGTGATCCGAGATCACGGCAACGATCTCCGACAACGACGTGTTGCCGGCCCGCTCGCCGAGGCCGTTGACGCTGGTATGCACACCACGGGCGCCTGCCTCGATCGCGACCAATGCATTCGCAGTCGCAAGCCCGTAGTCGTTGTGGCCGTGAAAATCGAACGCGAGCGTCGGCCACTCACTGGTCATCAGCCCGACGTATCGCCGCACGTCCTCGGGCGCCAGCACACCGAGCGTATCGGCCAGATAGATACTTTCGACACCCGCTTTTTCGAGCGCCGCGACGATCAGCTGCACATAGCTCAGCGAGTCGCGGACGCCGTTCGACCAATCCTCGAGATACGCATTGACCTTCAGCTTGCGGCTCAACGCATAGTCGACCGTAGAGACGATTTGCTCGACGTGGGCCTCGGGCGATAGCTGCAGCTGATGCCGGCAGTGTTGCTCGGAGCCCTTGCACAGTAGGTTCAGGACCCGACCGCCGGCGGCGATGATCCAGTCGGCCGATCGATTTTTATCGCAGAATCCGAGCATCTCGACGCGCTCGCCGAAACCGTTCTCGTCCGCCCAGTTCATGACTCGCCGCGCCGCTTGATGCTCGCCCTCCGACACGCGCGCCGATGCGATCTCGATGCGATCGACGTTGACGTCGGTCAGCAGCATCCGTGCGACGTGCAGCTTCTCCGACGGCGTGTAGGCGATCCCGGGCGTCTGCTCGCCGTCGCGCAGCGTCGTGTCCATGATCGAGATATGTTTTTGCTTGTTACTCATCGAGTTAACACGCGTTTCTAAGAAAGTAATCTAGACAAGGCCAGCCGCCGATTCTACCAGTCCCGCGACGCTCGCGACACGGTCGACGCAAGCGCGTGACGAGCCGGCTCAGTCGCCGTTGGTCAGTGCCAGATAGATCGCCGGTAGGAAGCGATCGAGCCGCCGCCCCCAACGCGGGTCGAGATCGGCGGTCGGCCTGCCTGCGACGACGTCCTCGAAGCTCATGCCTTGGGCTACGAGCGGCCGCAGCCGATCGGTGACCTCGATGGTGATATCGCGCAGCTCGATCGCCGCGTCGCGTCGCGAGACGACGCCGTGACCGGGAATCAGCAGTGTCTCGGGCCCGGCGAGATCGATCGCGATCTGCAGCGCATCGAGCGTGCCCTGCAACGTGCCGCCGTTGCCGGTATCGATGTTCGGGTACCCCGTCGTGCGGAATGCGTCGCCGAGATGCAGCACGTTCGAGCCGGTGAAGTGCACGTAGATATCGCCGTCGGTGTGCGCTGGCGGCACCGGGAACACCCGAATCTCCTCACCGTTGAAATGCAGGCTGATCGGGTCGCTGAACGTCACGACCGGCCACGCTTCCGGCGGAGACGGTGGGTTGCCGCGGATGCCCTGCATCATTCGAACGCGGACACGGTCGTGCGCAAATATCGTCGCGCCCATCGCCGCAAAATTCGCGTTGCCGCCGACGTGATCGTCGTGCACGTGCGTGTTGATCAGAAAACGGATCGGCGCGTCCGATACGGATCGAATCGCGGCCATAATCTTCTCGGACAACGGCGCAAACTGATCGTCGATCAAAATAATCCCGTCGTCGCCGACGGACATGCCGAGATTGCCGCCCTCACCGCGGATCTGATAGACGCTGCCGGCGACATGATGAATCGTGACGTCGACGGTGTCCCAATCCGGGCGACCCCCCAGCTCGAGGCCGAACACGGCCTGCATGTTCTCGTAGAGCGCCTGCATGTCTTGCTGAGCCGACGCCGGCACAGCGATAAACGCTGCTGCGATTGCAATAACGACTGTTGTGAAAGGTCGCAACCGGCGTCGCCGGGTGCTGTTGTGCATCGAATTCATACTTGCATGATCACGGTGGCGTGCACGAGAAGCTAGAGAGCTCGAAATCGGGCAAGTACTGCCATTCGAGCGTGCCGGTGAATGGCTCAGCCAAGAACTCCGGATCCTCGACGACGAACTCGATGTGCACGCGGTTGCCGTCTTCACTCAAGCGCAGTCGTTCCACGACGTGCCGCTGCTCGCCCGATGGCACGCCCTCGCGACGCCCGCGGAGCGGCGCTCGATGATCTTCGAACAGCACGGTATCGACGACGAGCACGTCGCCCTCCCAGTGACCGATCGAGTGCCCTTGATTAGTCCGGTCGCCATCGGTCGGGTGGCCTCGCCCATCCGTGAAGATCACACGCTCGGCATCGAGAAATTCGCTGCGCATGATCACGCGATCGTCCTCAAGCTCGATCTCGTTGAGAAACGGCATCGCCATGAATTGCGGCGTTGGGTTCGAAATACATTTGCCGGATGGGCGATCGGCCGGCGTGAACGCATCGAGCCCGGCCTGGCCAGCCGGCGTCAGCGCGACTGCGGACCAGCGCTGGCCGAAATCGCCGGTCTCGCCGAACGGCAGCTCCCAAACCCCTTCTAGCGTCTTTTCGGCGCGCGGCGCCGCTCGCACGGGGGCAAGATCCCGCTCGAAATGCGCTCGCGGCAGCAACGTCGTGCCGTCCTCCTTCGCGATCGATAACAGCAAGCCGTGGTGCTCGTTGCCCCGGACACCGGGATTGGCGCGCACGAGCACACGCTCGCCAACGCTCACGCTCTGCGGGTTCCAGCCGCTACGCAGCAGGATCGGGATCGCGTCGGTCTCGATGACCCACTCGCCCTGCACACCGCTCTCATCGGCGCCCTCGAGGCCGATATAAACGTGCGGGTTGCTCCAGTTGAAGCTCGTGACACGCCCCTCGATGGCAGTCACCGAATCGGCATCGAAGCCTGCGCGGCTGTGATGCGCCAGACTAAGCGGACCACACAGCAACGCCAGAAGTCCGGCCGAAAATTCAACGGCGCGTCTATTCATCAGCGAAGCTTAGCACGCGACTCGCGCTGAGCAGTTCGCAATATCCCGTATGTTGAATGTGTGGTACCGGTTACCTCGAATCGGATAAGTTGAATTGTTGGTATCCGGTACCATGCTATTCTTTCGCCGTGAAACCCAGCCCTCGCCCCGTTCGGACCGCTGTCGCCGCAACCGCTGTCGTAAGTCTGCTCGCGACGGCTGTCGCCGTCGGGCAAAGCTGGGGGCGGCGCTACGATCTCGAGCCCGGCTCCAACGACCCGCCGGCAACAGAGCTCATCGCAGCACGTTGGCGATTCGGGACGAACGGCATGATCGGCAACATGGGCTGGTCGCATAACTATCCGTACTCCGAGATTCACTTGAACGAGTTCGTCGAGAACACGACGCGAATCAATGTGGCGCCAGAGTCCTATCAGCTGCTCGACCTCGGCAGCGATGAGATATTCGACCACCCGTTCACGTACATCTCTGAGCCCGGCGAGATGGACCTGTCGGAACAAGAAGCCGAGAACCTGCGCGAGTATCTACGCCGTGGCGGCTTCCTGCTGATCGACGACTTCGACGGCACATGGCAGCTCAGCAACTTCCAGTCGCAGATGCGGATGGTGTTTCCCGAGCGGGGCTATACCCCGATGACGATCGAAGAGCCGATCTTCGATCTCGTCTTTCGCCTCGAGGACTTGCTCGCGACGGCCGACTACAATCCCGGCCGCGAGCCCGTGTTCATGAGCTTCGTCAACGACGACGGTGACGTCACAAGCGTCGCGTGCTTCAACAACGACCTCGCGAACTTCTGGGATCGCATCGATCGCGGCTCCTACCCACTGCGGCCGTCGGCCGACGCATTTCGGATGGGCATCAATTTCATCGTCTATGCGATGACGCATTGAAGCCGGCCGTTAGTTAGTTACACCGCGTCGCTACGCATTCCAGCCGCGATTGCCGTGCGGTAACGACCAGCGCTCGATCGGGCGCGGTTGCATGACGGGACGGCCGAGCACCGGTGACGACAGGCAGTACGTGCCCGAATGCGTGCCGACCCAAATCAGATTGCGATCCCATTCGATGAACACGGTCTCGGTATCACCGCGGCGCCAGCTATTGTAATCCTCCATCTCGCCGGCGCGCGGCGGTAGATACCACGCGACCTCGCGAGGATTGCGCGGATCGGAGATATCGTGGAATCGAACACCGGCATTGAACCACGTCGTCGCGACGAGGTTCGGGTTAGAGCGTCCCGGCTGAATGATCGAATGCGTGTTGTGCGTGCCGAAGCGGCCGCGCGACAGGCAAAAGTCGGCGTAAGGCGCCTCCTCGGGCGGTTTCGGCCGCGGATAGAGCCCGACGATGCGCGGGTCGGCCGGGTTTGTCGCATCGATAACCTGCACGGCCATGAACGGCTCGCGGCAATCGGGCTCGATGGCCTCCGGCAAGCCGATGATCGTGTTGTTGAACGCGCCGTTCTCGTCGATGATCGGCAGCACCGTGTGATATGGAATGCCGCCGATCGCTTCGTAATCCCACATCAGCTGACTGACGGGCCGCGGATTGCGGATGTCGCTGAAGTCGAACGTGATCATGCCGAAGTGCCCAAAACCACCGTAACCGTAACGGCCGCCCTCCTCGACGCGTACCGGCGTACTCGGCGCGCCGTGCGACGCGGTCCATGCTGCGTGATCGCCGGCGAACCAATACTTCTTGTATTCGTCTTCCTCGCCGAGTAACTGTCCCGGCACGTGCCAGCGGGACACCTCGGTGACGTTCTCCGGATCCGACAAGTCGACGATCATCAGACCGTTACCGTGCGGGCGCTGCGCATTCTCCATCCGGAACTGATCCGACCAACCGGCGTCGAGGTACGCGTAGCGCCCGCCGTCCCAATAGTTATGATGCGTGCCGCTACCGGTCTCGCCGGTGCTGAACTCGTTGAGTAGCCTCGGGTCGCTCGGATCGTCGACGTCCCATAGGCTGATGCCGCGCAGTCCGTCGTAGGCGACCGCACGACGAAACGTCTCTTCGTGCCAGCGGCCAAATGGCTCGCCCGGCTGCGCGCCCGACAGCGGCTGGCCGTGCGTGCGCATCAGCATCCAGCGGCCACGCCCTTCGTGATAGGCAACAGCACCGCGAATCGGGATGCTGGCCTCGATGAATTCGGGGTTGCGTGGATTGCTTATGTCGAGCCAACCGCGGCCTGCCGGCAGCAGGCGCTGCGCACCGCGCGCCCACATCGCCATCAACGGCTCGCCGCTCGCAACTTGGGGACCCTCGGTATAGGAGATGATCTCCATGTTGTTGATGTACTCGTTACGGTCGAGGTAATTCAGCGCGCCCATCGGCAGACGGAACGGCACGCCGAGTCCGTCTTCCATCAATCCCGAGTACTGCGCCTTCGCGCTCATTGAGCCCGCCAATCCTGCGACTGCCGCACCGGCGGCGCCTGTCAGTAGCTTGCGACGTCCGTGCGACTCGAGCTCAGCCGTCTCGTCGGACGTATTTTGATCGTTGCGCGGATCGGTTGGGACCTTCGACATAGCTCACCTCATCGTTTATCGCTACCGTAAACGGCAGACCGATCGAATATATCACGCGGGTTTGAGCCCGCATTTGTGGATTTCCGATGGTCTCGTAGGGCCGTTTTAGGTTTCTACGCTGCGCCGCTGTGCAACGTTGAGCCTCACGATCCACCAGGCCGCCAACGCGAGCACCAATAGCGATGTTGCGAGATATGTGTACCAACCACCTGAGCGGTAGACGAAACCGAGCAGCCATGTGCCTAGAGCGCCGCCGGCGTAGAAGGACGAGATATAGAGCCCGTTGACGACTCCGCGCCCGCTCGGCGTCACGTGATTCAGAAACGCCGTTAGCGCCGAGTGGATCAGGAAGAAACCGCCGCAGAGCAAAAACACGAATGCGTAGACGATCGGCAGAGACTCACCCGCAACACCGACGATGCCGATGACGAGCACGCCGATGCCGCTGAGAACGATTCGCAGCTCGCCACCTGCCCAATCGGCGATCCGCACGCCGTTGAGCGCAATCGCAACACCGATCAAGTAGCCGAGATACATCATCGAGATCAACGTCTCGCCAATCGTCGGCTCCAGCACTTTGAGCCGGAATGGCATATAGGTTAGCAACGACGCGAACACGAAGAACACGAAAAAGATGCCGAGGTACGCATTGCGATTGACAGGATTGCGAACGGTCGCGGCGATCGCCTTGATACCGATCGCCGATGCGCCGGCCTTCGCGTCACTGCGTAGGCCGCGCAAGCCTATCCAGGCAATGGCCAGCAATGCTGCTGTCACGGCGAACGCAGCGCGCCAATGCACGAACTCGGCCAGAACGCCGCCGACGAGTCGACCCGAGACGCCACCGAGTATGCTCGTGCCGATGTAGACGTTGAGCGCATTGCGCACCCGCCCGGTCGCCGCCATGCTCGCGGAGTACGTCATCAATGACGTATACACAGCTGGCAGAATCAGTCCCTGAACGAACCGCAGGACGACGAGTAACCAAAAACTTCCTGCGATCGCGAGCAGAAACTCATTGACCATCAGCAGGCCGACGGCAATCGTCAACAAACGCTTCGCCGTCAGTTGCTCGACGAAGTACCCATAGACGATCGGCGCGATACCGAGCGGCACCAGCGTCACGGCCATCAATAGCGCCGCGTCGGTATCGGCAACGCCATATTCTTCCGCCAGCAACGGCAAAAACGGCTGCGGCAAGTACAGCGTCGCAAACGCCAGAATCGTCGTGAATGGTATGGCCAAGTGCGGCAGCCCCGGAAAATCGTTTTTATTTATCAGCAAGTTACAGGCAGGTAGGACCGCCGAGCCGAGATCATAGCAGATCCGTGCGCCTGACCCTGGGCTTCACGCGGCCGTGCCGGTAGACTCGTTAACACATTCAGGACCAGAGGGCTCGCCCCATGCAACACGCTCAAGCCGTTGCTACTCACCGACCGGTTGCCTCGCTTACCACCGACAGCCGCGCGCGCTTCATTTCGCGCACGTACGCCCATGTCGCGATGGCAATTCTCGGGTTCACGTTGCTCGAGTCGTATTTATTCAGCTCCGGTATCGCCGAAGCCATCGTCGTTCGTGTTTTGAGCGTTAATTGGCTGCTGATCCTCGGTGCATTCATGCTCGTCAGCTGGCTCGCAACGCATGTTGCATTGAACGTCGAATCCAAGCCGCTGCAGTATGCGGCGCTTGCAGGCTTCGTCGTCGCCGAGGCGATCATTTTCCTGCCGATGCTCTACATTGCCGTGATCACCGAGCCTGGAGTTATCGAAAGCGCCGCGTCGGTTACGTTGCTGGGCGCCGGCGGCTTGACCGCCGTCGCGTTTGTCACAAAGCGCGATTTCTCGTTCTTGCGCGGCATGCTCGTCTGGGGCGGCATCCTCGCAATCGTCGCGATCGCCGCTGCCGTGCTGTTCGGCTTCGAGATGGGCACGTGGTTCTCGGTCGCGATGATTGGATTCGCCGGTGCGGCGGTGCTCTACGATACGTCGAACATCCTGCATCACTATCCGGAAGATCGTTACGTCGCCGCCGCGCTCGCGCTGTTCGCGTCGGTCGCGCTGATGTTCTGGTACATCCTGCGGCTGTTCATGTCGCGGGAGTGAGTTGATCGGCAGTCGCTAGCAGTAGCCGGATTCGCGCCCGGCTCCTATATAATGGCGTCCATCGACGATGGACCCTAGGACGCGCCGTTGAAACTCGATCGCTTGCAGCCTTTCACGATCGTCGCGGCCTGTGCGCTCGCTATCGCGTTGGCCGCGGATGCCGGCGCGCAAAACGCTTACCCGCAACGCGTCGTCACGCTCGTCACACATTCGAGCCCGGGTGGCGGCAGCGACGTCTTTCTGCGCGAGCTCGCCCGCTTCCTAGGCCCAGCGATGGGCGTGGACTTTGTCGTCGAGAACGTGCGTGGCGGCAGCGGCGCACGCGCAATCGCGCGTATGGCCAATGCGCCGGCTGACGGCAGCATTTTCTACGCGACGACGCCGACCTACATCTACACGTCGTTGCTGAGCCGCCCGGCCAACACGTATGCCGACCTCGAGCCGATCGTCAACGTGTTCTTCGACGAGGAGGTCATCTACACGCGCACGAACGGCCCATTCGAGACTCTCGAGCAGGTCATCGAGAAGGCCCGCACGAGCCGCGGGCGTTGGGGGGCCACCAACCCCGGCTCGCTCGAACGCCAGTCGCTCGAGCAGCTCAAGGTTGCGGCCGGCGTGAATCCGGCCATCGTCACGCACGACGG
>JAHEEN010000121.1 GCA_024640685.1 Rhodospirillaceae bacterium | reverse complement strand
AGTTGCTCTAGCGTGCGCAAAATGGCGTCTGCAGCGCCGGGCACCTCGCGTGGCGGGTCGATATCGTCGATTCGAACGAGCCAACGCCCGTTCGCCTGCCGAGCTGCCAGGTAGCTGGCGACGGCCGTTACGACCGAGCCGATGTGTAGCAGTCCTGTCGGCGACGGTGCGAACCGGCCGACATAGCGCGTTGGTTGTGACGCGACCGCTATGGGGTCACCCTTGCGCGTTACCGGTACTGGTCGTCCCGATCACGGTACTGCCGCTCGGCAAGCTCACGGCGTTCCTGAGCCTCGACGCAGAGCGTCGCGACCGGCCGTGCCTCGAGCCGCCGGAGACCGATTTCCTCACCGGTTTCCTCGCAATAGCCGTAAGTCCCGTCATCGATGCGCTGCAGAGCAGAGTCTATCTTGCGGAGCAATTTACGCTCTCGGTCGCGCGTTCTGAGCTCCAAGCCGAACTCCGATTCCTGCGTTGCACGATCGTTCGGATCAGGGAAGTTCGCCGCCTCGTCTTTCATGTGCAGCATCGTGCGATCGACCTCTTCCATGAGCTCACGCTTCCAGTTGGTCAGCAGGTCTTTGAAATGCTCGAGCTGAGCGCCGCTCATGTAGTTCTCGCCGCGCTTCGGCTGGTAAGGGCCGGTTGCAGCGCTAGGGTTCGTCAGCAAGTCCATTCGCCGAGTTTGCGTGCGTTTCTTGGTCGCGGCTTTCGGTGCCGCCTTCGTGCGCTTCGAGCTAGATTTCTTAGCCGCCGGCCGTTTCTTGCTCGGCGTCTTCTTCTTGGCCTTTGTCGCCTTCTTCTTGGTTACCTTCTTAGCGGGCACGCGTTTCTTCTTGGCAGGCGTCTTTTTGCTCGCCTTCTTCTTTGTAGGCTTCTTTTTCGTAACCTTCTTCTTGCTTACCCGCTGCTTTGCTGCGGGTGCTTTTTTCTTAGATGCTTTCTTTGCGGGCTTTTTCTTCGACGCCTTGCGCTTCGACGATGGACGCGCAGCCTTCTTTGCGACACGCTTCTTGGCGGCCGGCTTCTTGCGGGCCGCTTTCTTGCGGCTAGGGTTCTTTCTCGCGGCAGCCTTCTTCGACGGCATCGACATTGCCTCCAACGGTCGTGTGAGGAAGACGCGCGATTATACAGAGGTCTGCGCTGAGCGGAACACCCTGCGCGCACGGCTCGCCGGACTGGCGAAATCGAGGCTCAGGCTGCCCGTGGATGCTCGACGGTCACCTTCGTGTAGATACCGCCGCGGACGTTGAATCGCGCCTTGAGACGCAGGTAGCGAGGCGCCAGCGCCGCGACGAGATGGTCGACAATCTCGTTGGCAACCGCCTCGTGGAACGCTCCGACATTCCGGTATGACCAGATGTAGAATTTTAGTGATTTCAACTCGATACAGGTCTTATCGGGGATGTAGTCGAGCTTCAGAGTCGCGAAGTCCGGCTGGCCGGTTTTTGGGCACACGCACGTAAACTCCGGGATCTTGATAGAAATCGTATAGTCGCGCGAGGGCTCGGGATTCGGAAAGGTCTCGAGCGCGTCCGGTGCCGGTGTCGGCGCTCCTGGATCTCGGTCTGGCATCCGGGGTTTCTCGGGGCGGTGGGGTAACTACGCAAGCGTCGTTTTGGGGGTTCTTTTACTTTACACTAGCGAGCCAATTGCGGCCATCGCAGTTCTCGACACCTGGGACCCGAACGACAGTACATGCGCCTGACTAAGATCAAGCTCGCGGGCTTCAAGTCATTCGTCGACCCTACGGTCATCTCGTTCCCCAGCAATCTGATGGGCATTGTCGGTCCCAACGGTTGCGGAAAATCCAACATCATCGATGCCATTCGGTGGGTGCTCGGGGAAAGCTCCGCAAAGACGTTGCGCGGTGACTCGATGGCCGACGTCATCTTCAACGGATCTGCGGGACGCAAGCCGGTAGGGCAGGCGAGCATCGAGCTCGTATTCGACAACACCGACGGAACGCTGTCTGGTGCCTACGCGGGCTACAACGAAGTGTCGCTTCGGCGAGTCGTTTCACGCGACGGTACGTCCCAGTACTTTCTCAACAATGCACGCTGCCGCCGTAAGGACATCACGCACATCTTGCTCGGCACAGGACTGGGAAGCCACGGTTATTCGATCATTGAGCAGGGGATGATCTCCCGGCTCGTTGAGGCGAAGCCCGAGGAGTTGCGTGCATTTCTCGAGGAAGCCGCCGGGATCTCAAAGTATAAGGAGCGCCGTCGAGAAACGGGGCACCGGATTCGGCACACCAGGGAGAACCTCGAGCGCCTGGCCGATCTGCGCGACGAAGTCGACAAACAGCTTGCGCACTTGCAACGCCAGGCCCGCGCCGCCGAGCGCTACAAATCACTGAAGGCCGAGCAGCGTAGAGTCGGAGCCGAGCTCCTGGCCCTGCGGCTGCAAGAGCTGCGGTCGGATTTACGATCACGAGAATCGCAGCTAAATGAGCAGCAGGTTGCGCTCGACGCGGCTGTCGCCAGTCAACGCGGTGTTGAGACGACGATCGAGAAAAAGCGCGTCGAGCTCAGCGAGCGCAGTGATGAGTTTACGGTTGTGCAAGGCGAGTATTACAAGGTCGGTGCCGAGATCGCGCGTCTCGAGCAGTCGATCCAACACCGCAAGGAGCTCGGTCAACGACAGCGAACCGATCTGGCATCGACCGAGCAGCATCTCGAGGAAATCAAGGCGCATATCGAGAGCGATCGAACTCAGATTCAGGAGTTCGAGCGGCTATTGAACGCGCTCAATCCCGAGCTCGAGGAGGCGCAACGTAGCCGGCGTGCGTCGGAAGAGGCGTTGGAGCAGGCCGAAGCGGCTGTCGAGGACTGGCGCCATGAATGGCAGACGGTCACCGATGGCTTGGCGGAGGCCGAACGACTCGCCGAAGTTGAGAAAACGAAGATGCTTCAGTTTTCCGAGCGACTCGAGCGGCTGAGCCGCGAGGCCGAGAAGCTTGTCGAGGAGCAGGCGTCGCTGAATCTCGACAGCGCGCAGCAGCAGACCGAGTCGCTCGTGGCGGACGAAGAGCGGCAACGGATTGAGGTCGAGGCTGCAAATCGCGAGCTGCAATCCGTCTGGGATCGGATTCAGCGGCTTAGAGCGGAAGATCGGCGTCTGACCGAAGAGCTCGATCGCCTGCGTAAGGATCTGCAGGAATCGCGCGGCCGTCTCGTATCTCTCGAGGCATTACAGCAGGCGGCGCTTGGAGACTCGTCCGAGAAAATCGCCGGCTGGCTCAGCGAGCAGGCCTTGCAAGACAGTCCGCGCTTGGCTGAAGAGGTCGTAGTTGCGCCGGGCTGGGAGCGCGCCGTCGAGACCGTTCTGGGTTCGTATCTGCAAGCGATCTGTGTCGATGATCTCGGTGCAGTCGCCGATCGGCTAAAGCCGGATATGGATGGGGACTTGCTGCTTTTCACGCCCGGACACGAAGCGCCTGAAAGATTAGCGTCGAGCGATGATTTTTTGAGCGCGCACGTGTCGGGGCCTGCCGTCGATCTGCTCGCAGGCGTTCGAGTTGCCGAATCCCTCGATGTCGCGCTCGCGATGCGCGCACAGCTCGAATCGGGCGAGTCGGTCGTGACACGCGACGGAATTTGGCTCGGCCCAAACTGGCTTCGAATCAATCGTCGCGACGATCCGCGCAGCGGCGTCCTGACTCGCGCAGAAGAGATCAAGGATCTCGAGCTGGTTGTGGCGGCAGCAGGAGACCGCCTGGCGACGACGGAGACTGCGCTGCAGCGTTGCCGGCATGAGCTTGCCGGGCTGGAGGACGCTCACACGTCGGCGCAGGCGACCTTCACGGAAGCTCAGGAACGCTATGCGCTGACGAAGGGTAGCCTAGCGACGGCTCGCGAGCGTCTGGCCCAGGTTCGCTCGAGACAGGCGGACGTCGATGCCGAAAGCAGGGCAATCGGCGACGAGCGTCACTCGCTCGGTGAGAGCATCGTCGCGGCGCAATCTCACCTGGACGCGGTTGTCTCCCGTCGAGCTGAGCTAGAGGACGTCCGCGGCACGCTGGAAGTCGACCGAGATGCGTTGCGAACGCGCTTGTCGAATGCGCGCGAGAAGGCTGAAGACGATCGCGCTAGCGTGCAGGAGATCGCAATTAAGGTCGAGTCGCGTAGAAGCTCGAAGGATTCGGCTGCTGCCGGGCTCGAACGCGTGAGTTCTCAACAGGAGCACTTGGTTCGGCGACGCGATGAATTAACGGAGCAGCTCAATGCTTCGATTGAGCCGATCGTCGAGGAAGAGCAGCGGCTCGTCGAGCGGCTCGATGACCGGTTGAGCATCGAAGAGCGCATGTCAGCGTCGCGTCGCGCGATGGATGCGGTTGATAGCGAGTTGCGCGATGCGGAGCAGCAGCGTGTCGACAAACAGCAGGTCGTCAGCGATTCACGAGAAGTTCTGGATACGACGCGGTTGGAGGTTCGTGAAGTCCAGGTAAGGGCTGAGACTGTCAATGAGCAGTTTGTACAGACATCGTTCGACCTGGAAGAGGTTTTCGAGGCATTGCCCGAGGAGGCGTCGATCGAACGCTGGGAGGAAGATGCCGCGGGTATTGAGCGCCGGATTCAGCGCTTGGGCGCGATCAATCTAGCGGCGATCGATGAGTTCAAAGAACAAGCCGAGCGTAAAGAGTATCTCGATGCGCAGCACGCCGATTTGACTGATGCGCTGGAGACGTTGGACGCCGCCATTCGCAAGATCGACCGAGAGACCCGGACTCGATTCAAAGAGACATTCGATCGCGCTAATGCCGGTATCGGACGCCTTTTTCCGCGGTTGTTCGGCGGCGGGCATGCGTATCTCGAGATGGAGGGCGACGATTTACTGTCCGCCGGCGTCACTGTCATGGCGCGACCGCCCGGCAAGCGAATCAGCACGATTCATCTAATGTCAGGTGGCGAAAAGGCATTGACCGCTGTCTCGTTGGTCTTTGCAATCTTCGAGTTGAACCCCGCGCCGTTTTGTCTCCTCGATGAGGTGGACGCGCCGCTCGATGATGCGAACGTTGGGCGGTTTTCAGAAATCGTCGGGGAGATGGCTCAGCAAGTGCAGTTCGTCCTCATTACTCATAACAAGGTAACGATGGAGGCGATGAATCAGCTGACCGGCGTGACGATGAACGAACCTGGTGTATCGCGACTGGTGGCTGTTGATATTGACGAGGCGGTTCAGCTTGCTGCAATGTAGTTGGTTCGGCAATGAGCGAGCTGCGCTGGATAGTAATCGGTTTTGGCCTTCTTCTGATTGGAGGGCTCTACCTATGGGGACGGAAGCCGTTCGGGGAGCTCAAGCTACTCCCTCGGCGGCGCGATATCCCGCCGGTCCTTTCTGCCGCTGAAGATCCTGTTTCGCCTGAGCCCGTTCCGGAGGCGCCGCGGTCGCATCGCAGGGATCCGGAACGCGTTGTAACGCTGCGGATCGTCCATCGAGAGCAAGACCAGATGAGCGCGGAGCCCGCCGTGCTGGCGCTCAAGAGAAGTGGTCTCGTTCATGGGCAATACGGAATCTTTCACAGTTTCGCCGACGACGGAACCGATGAGCCTCGATTCAGCGTTGCGAGTCTGACAGAGCCCGGGTCGTTTGATTTGGAGAACATCGAGAACGCGCAGATCGCCGGTCTCAGTGTGTTCCTTGTTTTACCTGGCGACGGTGACCCGGTTCTCCGATTCGATGCGATGGTCGAATTGGCACGCGCGTTGTCAGACGATCTCGATGGAGTATTGCTCGATGAGCGCGGAAGCTCTTGGAGCATTCAGCGGGAACGTTATTTGCGCGAGGAGATAATTCGGTATCGCCATCAACAAAGCCGTGCATAGCGTGATTTGATGAGCAGCGTACCGTCCTCCGATCGTGAGAAGGCTCAGGTCCTGCGTGATCGAATCAGGCGTTACGACTATGCCTATCATGTGCTTGACGATCCCGAGGTTCCGGACGTCGTTTACGATCGCTCAGTACGGGAGCTTCAAGCGATCGAGGCGGAGCATCCCGAGCTGATAACGCCGGACTCGCCGACGCAACGAGTCGGGTTCGAGCCACAAACCGAGTTTCGCGAAGTCGAGCATCTGTTGCCGATGCTCTCGCTCGACAACGTTTTCTCCAGCGAGGAACTCGAGGATTATGACCGTCGTGTCAAGGAACGCCTCGATCGTGCTGACCTGTCGGTCGATGAAGTCGAGTACGTCGCGGAACCAAAGCTCGACGGGGCCGCAGTGAGTTTGATTTATGAGGGCGGTGTATTCGTCACGGGCGCGACCCGCGGCGACGGGCGCCAGGGAGAGGACATTACGCACAACCTCCGCACAATTGCAGCCGTTCCGCTACGGCTGGCGGGTGGGCGTGAACCGGCGAGGCTTGAGGTGCGCGGCGAGGTTTACATGCCAAAGGAGGGATTCGAGGCATTTAACGAGAAGGCACGCGAACGCGGCGAGAAGACATTCGTTAATCCACGCAATGCGGCGGCAGGCAGCCTGCGGCAGCTCGACGCTCGAATGACGGCGCTGCGGCCCCTGGATATCTTTTTCTACGCGCTCGGAGCCTGCGAAGGACTGGAGATGCCGGGCTCGCAAAGCGAGTTGCTCGCGCTGTTGCGCGACATGGGATTCCGTACCTGCCCGGAGGCGGAATTGATAGTCGGATTTTTGGGCTGTTTGGCCTATTACGAAAATATTCTCAAGTATCGTGCCAACTTACCCTATGAGATTGACGGCGTAGTTTATAAGGTCAATTCCGCGCGTCAGCAAGAAGCGCTTGGGTTCGTCTCTCGCGCCCCGCGCTGGGCCATCGCGCACAAGTTTCCCGCGCAAGAGGAAATGACTGTCGTGAAGAACGTCGAGTTTCAAGTCGGTCGCACGGGCGCTTTGACGCCGGTCGCGAGGCTCGAACCGGTATTTGTCGGGGGCGTCACTGTTAGCAACGCGACGCTCCATAACATGGACGAGGTAGAGCGCAAGGATGTTCGACTAGGCGATACGGTCATTGTCAGGAGGGCGGGGGACGTCATACCTGAGGTCGTTAAGGTTCTGCCGGACCATCGACCGAAGGGTGCGCGTCGAGTGAAGTTGCCTCGGAAGTGCCCCGTGTGTGGCTCGGCTGTCGAGCGGACGGAAGCCGAAGCTGTCGCACGCTGCGTGGGGGGGCTCTATTGTTCTGCGCAGCGTAAGGAGGCACTACAACATTTCGCATCGCGTAAGGCGATGAACATAGACGGCCTGGGCGCGAAGCTGATCGACCAGCTGGTTGACGCTGATTTAGTGCGTACTCCGGCCGACCTATATGGTCTGGCGCTCGAGCAGGTAGCTGGATTGGAGCGTATGGCGGAAAAATCGGCAGCGAACGTGCTGGATGCGTTAGAACGCAGCAAACAGACGACATTTCCGCGTTTCCTTTATGCCTTGGGTATTCGAGAGGTCGGTGAAACGACGTCGCAAGCGCTGGCAAGTCATTTCGGCTCAATCGCGCCTCTGACGGCGGCAAGTGAAGCCGACTTGGTCTCGGTGCCGCATGTCGGGCCGATTGTTGCGGGCCACGTACGAAACTTCTTTCAAGAGGCACATAATCAGCAGGTAATCGCCGACTTGATTGAACGCGGCGTGCATTGGCCTGATGCGCAAGCCCCTGTAGAGAAGGGAGACCTACCGCTTGACGGAAAGACCGTGGTATTGACGGGTACGCTGTCCGCCATGACGCGGGAAGAAGCGACCGCGCGCCTTCGAGCGCTCGGCGCGAAGGTTACCGGTAGCGTATCCCGATCGACCGATCTCGTGATCGCAGGCGAAAATGCTGGCTCCAAACTCAAGAAAGCGGGAGAGTTGGGTATTGAATGCTGGAGTGAAGAACAGTTGCTTGTACTAATCAGCTAAGGCAACGAGATGCGGTCGCGAATGCAGGCAACTCTGGTAGAGGTTCTAAGCAGTATTCTACGGCCTTTGGTGAGCCTGTATCTGCGGTGTGGAGTCGGATTTTCGGAATTTCAAGGGGTTGTTCGAACCGTTTATGTATCCGTAGCTGCTGAGGAATATGGAATTCGAGGGAGGCCTACGAATACTTCTCGTATATCTGCAATGACTGGGGTTTCACGGAAGGAGGTAAAGAGAATTCGAGACCAGATCCGTGACCGATGGACTCCAGCAATGGAGTTGAGTCCAGTCAATCTTCTGATCCACTACTGGCATTATGATCAAGAGTTTTGCGATCGAAGTGGCGTCCCTCGTCCACTTCCAGTTGACGGTAAAAGTAGTTTTGCGGCACTCGCGCAGCGGTACGTGGGCGATATTCCGATTGGGGCACTTAGAGATGAGCTGAAGCGAACTGGAGTAGTTGCTGAAACTGACGGTATCTTGACAGTGAGCAGACGTTACTTCCAAGCCGAGTCGTTTGATGAAGATTTCGTTCGAAATATGGCATTTTCTTTGACGAGTCTGTCGACAACCATCGTTCACAACTCAAAGTTAATTTCTCGAGCGGATTTTTCGCAGGAAGTGAACGAAAAAGAGGGGAGATTTGAGCGATTCGCGTGGTCGGATCAAATGGCCGAAGGATCTCGTGAACAGTTCCGCAAATGGGTGCGTAGTGAGGGCCAAAGTTTTATCGAGAAGGCAGATGCGTGGATTGGTTGTAATGAAGTTGAACGTGCTTCCTGGGATGAAGATTGTCCTAGAAACATTGGCGTAGGAGTCTACTTTTTTGAGGAAGACTAGCCGTTTGCCTCCGACGTGTGTTGTGCGCGGGAGCGGAAACTGATCTTGGAAACTTCAAATAGACAGGCGTGACGTTGGGTCGGTGTATCGAAGTAATAGTCTACGAACGCAAACCCAAGTTTCTCGAGGACTCGAATGCTTCCAACGTTCTGCGGATAGACGAGTGCGCAGACATTTTCCAGCAAACAGTTGCGAGAGTTGAAGATGATCGCCAATAGAGCCCTTCCCGCCTCGGTAGCATAACCAAATCCCCAGTAAGACGGTTTTAATGCGTAAATCAACTCATATTTGTCTGATCCAAGTAGGGGCTGAATTCCAGTCCAACCGATTAGCTTCTTTTCATGCCTTAGTTGTACGGCAAGTGTTCCGAATCCGGTTTCGCGCAATCGATTAATCATTCCGCATAGGGACTCGAAGGACTCCTTTCTGCTTCGCGTGCCGCCGGCGTAGCGAGTCGTTCGCGCGTCCCCGTGGATCTCGAACAGATCCCGTGAGTCGGCGAGCTGAAACTCTCGCAAAATCAAATGCCTAGTGGAGATTGGGGCCGCGGACAGCAGACCGGGCTTCGGTATGGGCGTTGGGATGATTTCTTTGTAATTCAT
>JAHEEN010000120.1 GCA_024640685.1 Rhodospirillaceae bacterium | reverse complement strand
TGCGCGAAAGAGATCGCTTCAGTGGAACTGTTGTCCAGTATGGATATGGGGGAGAATCCGTTCGGTCGGGGGCGTATATTTAGGGCCTGTTAGACTGAGTAGCTGACGGCGGAGCTCGAAGAGCCGTTGCTTAGAAGAACTAAAGAGGGGGCACCCATGATTGTTCGCCACGAGCATCCGAAGCTGCGGGCGCGGATATTTGTCGGTCTGCTGCTCGGTTATTTCATCGTCGGTTGGCCGCAGCCGGCGGTCTCTCACCATTCATTCGTCTCGCAAACGACGCCCGACGGTGAGCAGGTCGTTCAGGTCGTCGAGGGTCCGGTGCGAATCTTCAAGATCCTCAATCCACACGGTGCGCTGATCATCGACGCCGTCGATGCGGCAGGTAACACCGAGGGTTGGTTGCTCGAGCTCAGCCCGGCTGCGCAGCTCAGGCGCGAAGGCTGGGCCGAGGACATGGTCGGGCCAGGCGATCGCGTTTCGGCCTCGATATTTCCTTCGGTCACCGACAACCGAGCACGGCTGCGCGCGCTATTGATCCACGGTAAAGCCGAAGGGGAACCAGGCCGCCTGTTGGTGTCCTACGGCATCCGCGGCGACACGCCGATCATGCGGCGGCTGCGTGAGCGCTTACCGGTCTGTGGGACGATCGATCAGTCCTACCAGCGCACCGAGTGTTTCTTGATCGACACCGACGCCGCGGCCGCGCTCGAGCAGGAGTTCCCAGGCCCGATGGGCTATGTGCAGCCATGAGCGCATCTAATTGCGTCCGCGCTGCCGTGCACCGGAGAGCACCGATGCGAATTGCGGCGACACTAGCGGGTGCCGTGGCGGTTGGCGGACTACCGGCGTTCAGCTCGGCGCAGACTAGCGAGTCCCCGGCGGATTTTTTCGGAATTTACGCAGCACCGCTGTTCGACGGCGGCGTGCCGCCGCTGCACGAGCCCGACGTCATTCCATTCACTGAGGAAGGCCGGCGCATAGCGGAGGCCTACAACCCCGGAAGCGACGATCCCGGGATGATCGACGATTGTCTCCCGGATCCGGTGCCGCCGGTCATCTGGTCGGGCCCGCCGATCGAGATTCTCGAGGAGCCCGATCGCGTCGTGATCCGTTACGAGCGGGCCAACGTCGTTCGTTCAATCGACATGACTGGGACGCCGGCGCCGGCCGGCCAACCATCTACGTCAGTCGGTTATTCGGTCGGCCGATGGGAAGGGGATGTGCTCGTCGTCGAGACGACGCACATGTCCGGCGGTGCGATCAGCGAGGGCGATCGTCCGCTGAGCGAAGACGGTCGGATCATCGAGCGGTATTGGCGCGAGCCCGGAGACGACGTTTTGCACGTCGAGATCGAGATCGACGATCCGACCTACTACACCGAGACGTTCACAATGGCACGCGAGTGGGTCTGGTCGCCGGAAGAGCAGTTGCAGGACTGGGGCTGTGTCGACTTTGGCGATAAAGACACGCCTCCGGATATCGACGAGCTGATTCGCATGCTCGAGGAGCTGTAGTGAACAGCACGCTGGCAGTCCGCTGTGCTGCAACGACGTAAAATCGATAGAGAGACGAGTCAGGAGAACGGAATGCCGTACTTTCGTATCGCGGGAAGACGTCGGGCCGTGCGAGTTGCGTCGGTCGCCGCACTGTGCGTCTTTAGCGCGGCAGCGTCGAGCCATCATTCGCACGGGAACTATTTGACGACGGAGTACACGCAGTTGCAGGGGACTGTTGTCGAGTTTCAATGGATGAATCCGCATACATGGATTTACCTCAGCGTCCCCGGCGATGACGGTGAGACGGCGCTGTGGGTGCTCGAAGGCGCGAGTCCTGCGGAGCTCTTGCGCGACGGCTGGGCGCGCGACGACGTCGAAGTCGGCGACACGATTTCTGTGCGCTGCCATCAGCTCAGGGACCGCTCGAACGGCTGCCTGCTCGGATTCTTGACACCCGAAGGCGGCGTCGAGAAAGAGTGGGACTAAGGAGATGTCCATCATGCGTGTTTGCACGGTTTTCGCGGCAGCAGCCCTGGCCTATACGGGAGCTGCGTCTGCTCAAGGTTGGGGTGAGTACGCCGATCGCGAGCGCTTTTTCGGCGTCAACTTGCCTAGCGATCCACAAGTCCAAGACATCGAGTACACATCGGCGCACGATGCCGTGTTTCCGGCACGCGTTTACTCTGTTCAGCAAGGCGATCGCAGCTACTCGGTAACGATCGTCGACTACAGGGACGCGCAGCGAATCCATGCGCAACGGACCGATCTGACCGAAGCGTCGCGCAACGAGTGGATCAAAGACGTGCGCGCCTCAGTCGCGCATGAGGCGTGGCGTTTCCGTCAGCGCGGCGGGGAGGTGACCTACGATGCGTGGTCGGACATCGAGCGGGTCGAAGGACATCAGATTCAGATCACGAATCCCGACGGAAGCCGCACGTATGCGGGCATTTATCTGCACGATAGCCGCCTCTTCGTGCTCGAGGCGAACGTGCCGGAAGGTTGGCCGCCGCCGATACAGTTTCAGCAGTCGCTGCACTTCTTCGATGAGGACGGCGTACGCGTTCGATACGACCTCGATCCGAACGGTAATACGACGCGCATTCAGGGTAGCTACGAATACGAGCCAGAGTTCAGCAACGTCGAGGTGATCGATCTAGGGTCGCTCGGATCCAGATAGTAGGTCCTTAACACACCAAGTACGCGAGTCAGTGTGCGATATGTCTGAGCGAAGTGGGATCGGTGAGCGAAGCATGCTTGATGTCCGCTCCGTTGCTGTGACCAACGGACCGCGTACTGCCTAGAATATAGACCACCCGGCTTCCCGGACGATTTGCTCCAGCGCAGCGGTTCCGGCGTGAGAGTTGCCCGCCGACGTCAGCGCCGGTGACCAAACTGCGATCGCCGCGCGGTCTGGGACGATCGCGAGAATTCCGCCGCCGACACCGCTTTTTCCGGGAGTGCCGACACGAAAGGCGAATTCCCCGGAAGCGTCATAATGCCCGCACATCAACATGATCGAATTGATTCGGCGCGCGCGCTGGGCGGATATGAACGGTCTATGCGTCTGTGGATCCGAGCCGTTGGTTGCGAGGAATAGACCTGCCCTTGCGAGCTGAGCGCAGCTCACGGCAATTGCGCATTGGTGAAAATAAACGTGCAGAACATCGTCGACGTCGTGCGTGAGATTGCCGAAACTTTTCATGAAATTGGCAAGACTTGCGTTGCGAAATCCCGTTTCAGCTTCGGATTGCGCGACCTCCGGATCGGTGGAGACAGACGCGTCGTCGGAAGTCGATCTCACGAACTCCAGAATGGCTGCGATGGCTTGATCCGGGCTACGCTGACAAAGCAATACATCGCAGACGACTAGCGCTCCCGCGTTGATCAGCGGATTTCGAGGAATGCCGTGTTCCCGTTCGAGCTGTACGATGGAGTTGAAGGAATTTCCAGACGGCTCTCGCCCGACCCGCTCCCAAAGCTTCTCTCCTATTTGCTCGAGCGCAAGGGTTAGCGTGAAGACCTTCGAGATGCTTTGCATCGAGAAGGGCTCATCGGCATCGCCATAACGAGCCACCTGCCCGTCGACGGTCACGATAGCGGCTCCCAATTTTTTCGGATCGACTCGGGCGAGGGCGGGAATGTAGCTGGCGACCTGGCCGGTCCCAATCTCGTTGCGAATGGCATCGCACGCGCGAGCCAGCAGCTGGGAAAGATTCTTGTCCATTGTTGCTGTTATACGGGCCGTTGCCGTTTTCTCGCAAGCGTCTTTGCCGTCAACGGGCGAGCTACGGATAGACAAGCGCCTCAGTTAGCGCGCATCTTTGAGGATGAATTGCGCGCCCTTCTCGGCAATCATCACGGTCGGGGCGTTCGTGTTGCCTGACGTGATCGTCGGCATGATGGATGCGTCGACGACGCGGAGTCCTTCTATGCCGTGAATGCGCAAACGATCGTCGACTACGGCGTCTGGGTCGTGTCCCATCTTGCACGTGCCCACCGGGTGGAAGATTGTCGTGCCGAGATCGCCGGCGGCTAGTAGCAATTCCTCGTCACTAACGATTTCGGGTCCGGGTTTCCACTCGACGGGATCAAAGCGTGCGAGTGCCGACGCTGCCATGATGCGTCGCGTGAAGCGCAACCCGGCGACCGTGACTCGACGGTCCTCCGGCGTCGATAGATAGTTCAGCGTGATGCTGGGATTCTGATTGGAGTCTGCGCTCGCGATTCGTACGTGTCCGCGGCTCGTAGGGCGTAGGTTGCACACCGACGGCGTGATTGCGTCGAACGTGTGCAGTGGATCGCCGAACTTGTCGAGCGACAGCGGCTGCACGTGCCATTCGATATTGGCTGAGGTCTGCGATTCGTCGCTCTTCGCAAATGCGCCCAGCTGCGAGGGTGGCATCGTCAGGGGGCCGCGGCGAAATGCGAGGTACTCGAGCCCCATCAACGCTTTGCCCAATGCCGTGCGCGCGCGGCGGTTCAGCGTCACCGTGTTGCTGACCTTGTAGACGCTGCGCACTTGCAGATGGTCGTGAAGATTCTCGCCTACGCCTGGTAGTGCGTGCTGCAGCTCGATACCGTGCTCACGAAGCAACGGGCCTGCGCCAACGCCGGAGAGCTGCAGGATTTGCGGCGAACCGATGGATCCGGCGCTCAGTATCACCTCGCGTCGCGCATCGAGCCGTTCGTTTCGACCGTCCACTGTCACGTCGAGCCCGGTCGCACGCAGCCCAGCGTCCGAGCGATCAAGTCGAACGCGCTGCACGTGTGCTTTCGTGATCACTCGCAGATTAGGGCGTGCTATTGCCGGTCGCAGGAATGCGGTCGCAGCGCTCCAGCGCCGACCGCGGCGTTGATTCATTTGAAAGTAGGCATTGCCGAGGTTGTCGCCGCGATTGAACTCCGGGATCTTCGGAATGCCGCACTCCGCCGCCGCGTCGCGCCAAGCGTCGAGGATCTCCCAGTCCACGCGCCGCTCTTCTACGCGTAGCTCCCCGCCCGCGCCGTGAAACTCGTCGGCCCCGTGCTGATAGTCCTCCGAGCGCATGAAGACCGGCAACACGTCATCCCAGCCCCAGCCGCGATTGCCGAGTTGCTCCCAGTGGTCGTAGTCACGGCGTTGCCCGCGCATGTAGATCATTGCGTTGATCGATGAGCAGCCGCCCAGCACTTTGCCGCGTGCGTAGCCGATGCTGCGTCCGTTGAGCCCCGGGTCCGGCTCGGTGCGGTAGCACCAATCCGTTCGCGGGTTGCCGATCGTGAACAGATAGCCGGCCGGGACGTCGATCCAGAAGTAGTCGTCGTTGCCGCCCGCTTCCAGCAGCACCACATGGTTGGCGGGATCCTGTGAGAGCCGATTGGCGAGAACGCAGCCTGCCGTGCCGGCGCCGACGATGACGAAATCGGTCTCGATCATGAGCTCGAGGTACTCTCGCAGCTGAGGTCGGTTGCGGCAGACGCTATCGGCCGCCTAGGGCGGTCGTTGTGGTCCCGAGTACACGTGATAGCTCTTCATGCGTTCGGAAGGACCAGCACGTCCGCCTTGACCTGGTCGATCAGCAGCCGTGCAGTATTGCGCTTCGCTTCGCCGGGATTGCCGATTACGATGATGTCGGCACCGACGTCGTCGGCGATCTTCGCGATCGCGTTCTCGGGCGCGCCTTCCTGCGAGAATACGCGGTTGCGGGGGAGCCCGCAAAGGTCGGCGAAGTGCTGTCGATCGAAGAACATTTCATCGCCCTTGTAAGCTGTTACGGCAGAGAGTTCCAATCCAGCACGCTCGGCGATGCTATGAGAAACGCGAAGTAGCTCGGTGTTCAACTCCTCATGCACCTTATCTTCGGCCTTGAGCTTAACCGCCGCCAGTATCCGCTTATTCTCCCAGAGCCGGTGACCGCTTACGAGCAGGACCGGGGACGTGCAGCTGTTGAGCAGCATCCAATCCGATGTCTTCATGAGCCGCCTTCCGACCGCCGAATGCTGCGACGCCGACTTGATCACGAGGTCGGCCTTTGCGGCTTTCGCAGCCTCTAGTAGCGCATTGCGCCAATCCGAGCTCCATTCGACCTCGATGTCGACATTGAGGCCTAGCCTTCGCCCAGATTCGACGAGCCGCTCCAGCCAGTCGCGAGTGAGCTGGAGCTCAGTCTGCTGCTCAACTTGGTTCTCCGCGAACCGCTCATCGAATACACAGCAGTAGATTCGTAGCGCGGCGTCGTCTCTAGCGGCGATCCATTCCGCCTTGATCAGAGCGGGCTGAATCATTTGGGTCGGATCGATTACGACGAAGAGGTTCTGAAAGGCGTCATTGCTTTTGCTCATGGATTTTCCAATTAGGTGCTTCACGCGGTAGGAATGCTATGAAGGGTTGTTCGAGCGCGGTATCGGTAGTTGCCGAGATGTCCGGCGGTGGCTCGGGAGAACGCTGCGCAGCAGGGATTTCTCCCTTTTAATTCGGTGGCTTGCCCGGCTCGGCCTACTGCGCGCCGAAAAAGTACTCGGCGATTTTCGATCTCACTGCGACACCGGGCAAAGTACTGCGCGGAACCGAATGGCCAGCTGCTCCTGAACCTGGCAAATTGTTAGCATAGTTAGTATGTCTGAGCTCCGACGCCAACAGCTTGCCGTTCGTTTCCGCGAGTTCCTACCCGAAGACAATGTGATCGACCAGCGGACCTCGCTGGCCACCTACGAGTGCGATGGGCTCAGCGCCTACCGCGAGCAACCGCTGCTGGTGCTGCTCCCGGAGGATACGGCACAGGTACGGCAAGTCATGCGACTGTGCCGAGAACTGCGACTGCCGGTCGTCGGCCGCGGTGCCGGCACCAGTCTCTCCGGAGGCGCCCTGCCGCATGCCGACGGCGTCGTATTGAGCCTTGCGAAGATGAACCGGATACTTGAGGTCGACGAACTGGCGCGCACTGCGGTCGTGGAGCCGGGTGTGCGCAACCTGGCGATTTCGGAAGCGGTCGTCGCAAAGGGCCTGTATTACGCGCCGGATCCTTCCTCGCAAATCGCCTGCTCGATCGGCGGTAACGTTGCTGAAAATGCCGGCGGTGTGCACTGCCTCAAGTATGGTCTGACGTTGCACAACATTCTCGCGCTGAAGGTGGTCGGCGCCGACGGTGAGATGTTCGAAATCGATCAGCGCTCGCTGCATACCGATGGTTACGACCTGATGCCGTTGCTGATTGGCTCCGAGGGGATGTTGGGTATCGTGGTCGAGGTAACGGTCAAGCTGTTGCCGATTCCGCGGTGCGCGCGCGTCGTCATGGGCGTGTTCGACTCGGTGGAAAAAGCCGGCGACAGCGTCGCCGCGATCATCGCCGAAGGCATCATTCCGGCCGGCATCGAAATGATGGATAACCCGGCGATTCGTGCCGCAGAGGATTTCGTGCACGCCAATTACCCGATCGAGGCCGAGGCGATCCTGATCTGTGAGCTCGATGGTACCGAGCAGGAGGTGTCGGCACAGATCGAGCGGGTCGAGCGGGTACTCAGAGCGGGCGGCGCGATTGAAACCCGTCTCGCGAAAGACGAGGCCGAGCGACTGTTGTTCTGGTCCGGACGTAAGGCAGCATTTCCTGCAGTCGGCCGGATCTCGCCCGACTATTACTGCATCGACGGCACGATCCCGCGCAAATCGCTGGCAGCAGTCTTGGCGGAGGTGCGGCGACTCTCCGAGCAGTATGGGCTGCCGGTCGCCAACGTGTTTCACGCTGGTGACGGTAATCTACATCCGCTGATTCTGTACGACGCCAACATTGAGGGCGAGCTCGAGAGAACCGAAGAGCTGGGTAGCAAGATCCTTAAGCTCTGCATCCATCACGGCGGCACGATTACCGGCGAACACGGCGTTGGTATCGAGAAGCTCGGCGAAATGTGCGTTCAGTTCAGCGATGCGGAACGTAACCAGTTTCATGCGTTGCGTGAGTGTTTCGACCCACTGAAGATTCTGAATCCCGGCAAGGCGATACCCACACTGGCTCGTTGTGCCGAGCACAATGCGATGCACGTACGCGGGGGCGAGCTGCCGTTCCCTGAACTGGAACGCTTTTGATGACGGTTGTACTCGATGACGTCGACATCGAACGGACGCTTCAGGAAAAGATCGCTGAGGTAGCGGCCAGCGGCGGTCAAGTCGAGATTGTCGGCAGTGGCAGCAAGCGCTTTTACGGCGAATCTCTCGAGGCTATGCCGCTCGACGTTTCCGCGCATTGCGGGATCATCGATTATGATCCCGCAGAGCTCGTAATCACGCTGCGGGCGGGCTGCAAGCTGGCTCAGGTGGAGACCTTGCTGGCGGAGCGACGGCAGATGTTCGGCTTCGAGCCGCCTCGTTTCGGCGAGGGCGCGACGATCGGTGGCATGGTTGCTACAGGGCTTGCGGGTCCGCGACGCGCTTTCGCTGGCAGCATCCGCGATTTCGTTCTCGGCGTTAAGCTGCTCGACGGGCGTGGCCAGGTTCTGCAGTTCGGTGGGCGTGTGATCAAGAACGTCGCGGGTTTCGACGTTTCGCGACTGATGGTCGGCGCACTCGGTACGCTCGGGATTATTCTCGAGGTCTCGATCCGCGTCGTGCCGCAGCCGGAGACCGAAGTCACGCTGGCCTATGAGCACGTGAGCGTTGACGAGCATATTCGCTGGGTTAACTGTCTTGGCTCGGAGCCCTACCCGATTTCAGCGTCGCTGTGGCACGACGGCCGTAGCCTGCTGCGATTGTCGGGCAGTGAGCAGGGTGTGCGTGAGGCGTCGGCTCAGCTGGGCGGGGAAGAAATTGAGTGGGACTGGTCGGAGGCTAACGAGCAGCGGCTCGATTTTTTCGGTCGGTCCGAGCCGCTGAGCCGTGTATCCCTGCCACCGACGACCCCTGACCTGTTCCCGGGAAAGTCACAGCTGATCGAGTGGGGCGGGGCGCAACGCTGGCTCTTTGGCGAAGCTGATATTGGTGCGGTGCGTGACGAGGTCGCGGGTGCGGGCGGCAGCGTGTGTGCGTTTCGGCATCACGCACCCGACGTGCCGCGGTTCCACCCGCTTGCGCCGGCGATGCTGACACTACAGCGAAACATCAAAGCCAGTTTCGATCCTGTCGGTATCTTCAACCCCGGCAAGCTGTACGCAGGGCTCTAGTCGAGACATGCAGACCAATCTTGCAGCAAAGATCCGGCAGGGCCGGCACGCAGAGTCCGTCGAGGCGATTCTGCGTAAGTGCGTTCATTGCGGTTTTGTAATGCGACTTGCCCGACCTACGAGTTACTCGGCGATGAGCTCGATGGCCCACGCGGGCGTATCTACCAGATGAAGCAGTATTTCGAGGGCGAGCCTGCCAATCCCGAAA
>JAHEEN010000013.1 GCA_024640685.1 Rhodospirillaceae bacterium | reverse complement strand
GCAATACCTTCGCGCAAATAGCCTGCTGCGATTTCGAGGATGTCTTCGCGGCTTGCGCCGACGCAAGTCAAGTGCGGGGCGCAGACCAGCGACGTCTCGTTGTGAATCCGTTGGACGATGCGATGCGTACGATCGCGGGTCGAGCCGTCGGCGCCGTAGGTGACCGACACGAACCGTGGCGACAGCCGCTCGAGTGCGGTCACCGACGCCCACAGCGCTTGCTCCATCTTTTCGGTCGTCGGCGGGAAGAACTCGAACGACACGAGTGGCGGCGTCATTGCAGCGATCCTCCAGCGTGCGCGACAGCGACGCAGGCCAAGCCGTCATCGCAACGTTCGATCGTCGTCGCCTTGAATTGTGCCGACGTGAGCCAATCCAGGAGCAAGCGCTGATCCACGCGCGACAGTTGCGTTTCTACGACGACGATGCGGCCGCCGGGCTTGAGCATCCGCGCGCTTTCGGCGACGACGGCAGATGGGCGGTCCGCGACGCCGAGCACGCGGTCGATGCTGACGGTGTCGAAGCTCGCCGGCGTGAAGCTCAATGCATACATATCGCCGTCTTGAATAGTGCAATTCGCAAGGCCACTGGCCAGCGCGCGTGCGCGGGCGACGAGCCGCATCTCACGCGAGCGATCGATTGCGACGATATGATCGGCGTGCTCGGCGAGCAGCCCGAGCATCGTGCCCATGCCGGTGCCGAGATCCAGGCAGCGTCCTAGCGGTGCCGTGTCCTCGGCTGCATCGTCAGCGCCAATCTCGAGTAGATCCGCGAGCGTGGATCCAACGGCATCGATGGTGCTTGCGTCGACGGGCTTGATGCCGAGCTCGGCGAGCAGCATCTCGGCGCGTGCGGAGCGTCTGTCGAGAATCGCCGAAAGCCGCGACTGATCGCGCGCGACGTCTGGATCTTCCAGCGACAAGCCGTCGAGTGCGTCCTGGACGAGGCGGCGTCGGTCGACGTCAGTGTTTGCGCGATAGTAGACCTCGTTGCGGTCCCGCGCCCGGCGCAGCACACGCGCATCGACGAGCAGCTTCAGGTGTCGCGACACCCGTGGCTGGCTCAAGCCCGTGACTTCCGTGATCTCGCCGACCGTGAGCTCGCCCTGCTCGAGCGCGTGCAGCAAGCGGAGCCGGCTCGGGTCGCCGAGCGCGCGAAAGACCGTGGCGAGTTGCTCGGCATTCTCCATTTGCTAACAGTCGTATATAAAGATGTTGTTATATACGAGAGATGGCAAGGCATGTCAACGCTTGAGCACAGCTGTGGTCCGAAATTGCAGGACGACGGGGATCGGCCCAGGGGGGGGTGGCCCGGTGCACGTTATGTCAAAAAAGGTCAGTGCATCGGCGGCGTGCTGATGCCGCCCGCAAGGATCGTTGCGATCGCGGCCTCGTCGTAGCGGAAGCTGCGATTGCAGAATTCGCAGGTCAGCTCGACCTTGCCTTGCTCGTCGAGGATGTCGTTGACCTCGGCTGCGCCCAGCATTCGCACGATGCCGGCCAGATGCTCGGCCGTGCAGCGGCAGTCGTGGGTCACGGCACGGGGCGCGAACAAGCGTAATGTATAGCTTGCAAACAGCCGCCGGAGCAGCGTCTCGGCTTCCAAGCGCTGCAGATCCTCGCCGGTGACGGTTGCCGCGAGCGCGGCTAGCGTCGCGAGCGCATCGCTCGCATCATCGGCCGCGGGCAGCGCTTGCAGCAGCAGTCCGCTGACACCCGAATCGTGACACCTTAAATATAAGCGAGTCGCTAGCTGCTCTGATTGATCGAAATACGCCTCGAGGCATTGGTCCAGCGTCGTGCCGGCTAGCGGCACGATACCTTGGTACTTCGGGCCGTGATTTTCCGGATCGACGTTAACGGCGATCCGGCCGTCGCCGAGCAGCGCCTCGTCGGCCAGGTCCTCGCGCCACTGCGCCATGCCGCGCACCTCGAGCGCTCCCGAGCATTGCACCAGCAACAAGCGAATCGGACCGTTGCCTTGGAGTTGCAGTGAGATGCGCGGATGGCCCTTGAGGCCGGATGCGAGCAGTATCGTTGCGACGATGCCGTCGCCGAGCAGCCGCTCGACCGGCTCTGGGTAGTGGTGTTGCGCCACGACCTGCTGCCAGGTCTCGTTCAAGCGCACGATCGTGCCGCGGATGCTCAGCGATTCGAAGACGAATGACTGCAGCTCGTTCAATGCTTCATTCCGCGAGCAAGCGGCGCAACGCCTCGTTGACTTGTTGAGGGTTCGCTTTCCCCTGCGTGGCTTTCATGACTTGGCCGACGAAGAATCCCAATACTTTGTGGTTGCCTTCGCGGAACTGGCCAACTTGATCCGGGTGAGCGGCTAAGACGTCGGCCACGAGCGCGTCGATCGCGCTCGCATCGGTGATTTGCTCGAGACCGCGTTCGTCGATGATCTCGGCAACGCTGCCCTCGCCACTGCGAACAGCATCGAAGACCTCATTCGCGAGCTTGCCGGATAGCGTGCCGTCGGTGATTTTCTCGAGCAGATCTCCCAACACCGCTGCAGTAATTTTGGACTGGGCAATCTCGAGGCCGTCTTCGTTGAGCGCCGCGATGACCTTGCCTTGCACCCAGTTCGCGACCGTCTTCGACTCGGTGTTCGGCGCTGCCGCGGCCGCGCGCTCGAAATAGTCGGCGAGGTCGGCGCTGCCGGTCAGCACGTCGGCGTCGTACTCGGACAATCCGTACTGCTCGGCGAAGCGTGCGCGCTTCGCGTCGGGCAGCTCGGGAAGCCCGTCACGGATCGACTCGATGACACTGGCATCGACGACGACCGGCAGAAGATCGGGGTCCGGGAAATAGCGGTAGTCGTTGGCCTCTTCCTTGCTGCGCATCGGGCGTGTCTCGTCGCGATCCGAATCGTAGAGCCGCGTTTCTTGAACGACCTCACCGCCGTCCTCGAGCACGTCGATCTGCCGCTCGGCCTCGATCTCGATGGCCTTCTCGACGAATCGAAACGAATTGAGATTCTTCAGCTCCGTGCGAGTGCCGAGCTGCGCATCGCCCTTGCGGCGTACCGACACGTTGGCGTCGCAACGGAACGAGCCTTCTTGCATGTTGCCGTCGGAGATACCGAGATATCGGACCAGCTCATGAATCTTGCGCATGTATGCGCCGGCTTCGTCCGCAGAGCGCAGATCGGGCTCGGAGACGATCTCGAGTAGCGGTGTGCCGGCGCGATTCAGATCGATGCCCGACTGGCCGTGAAAATCCTCGTGCAGCGACTTGCCTGCGTCTTCCTCGAGATGCGCGCGCGTGATCCCGATTCTCTTGAAGCCGTCTTGCGACGTCGCAATGTCTATATGGCCCGAATGGACGATCGGCAGCTCGTACTGCGAGATCTGGTAGCCCTTCGGCAGGTCCGGGTAGAAGTAGTTCTTGCGCGCGAAAACGGAGCGCGTCGCGATTTCGCAATGCGTCGCGAGGCCGAACTTGATCGCCATGACGACGGCCTGCTCGTTGAGCACCGGCAGCACGCCAGGGTAGCCGAGGTCGACGAGACACGCCTGCGTGTTCGGCGGTGCGCCATAGGCCGTCGCAGCGCCGGAGAAGATCTTACTTTGCGTTGCCAGCTGAGTGTGAATCTCGAGGCCGATGACGATTTCCCAATCCACGGCGGTCTCCGTCACGCGAAATCGGAGGGCACCTGGCGGTGCCAGTCGGTCTCGAGTTGAAAGTAGTGCGCGGCCTTCAGCAAACGTTCCTCAGACAGGTGCGGGGCGACGAGCTGCAGGCCGACCGGTAAGCCATCGACGAGGCCGCACGGTATCGACATCGCGGGCAGCCCGGCGAGATTCGCGCCGATCGTGTAGATATCGTTCAAATACATCTGGATCGGGTCGTCGACTTTCTGCCCAATACCGAAAGCGGGCGTCGGCGTCGTTGGGCCGACGACGAGGTCGACATCGGTGAACGCTTCCTTGAAGTCGTTGGCGATCAGCTGCCGGGCTTTCTGCGCTTGAAGATAGTACGCGTCGTAATAACCGGTCGACAGCACGTATGTGCCTGTCAGTATGCGTCGCTTGACTTCGGCCCCGAAGCCTTCGCCGCGCGAGCGTTTGTACAAGTCGAGCAAATCGTCGACGTTCTCGGCGCGATGGCCGAATCGCACGCCGTCGTATCGCGAAAGATTCGACGAAGCCTCGGCAGGTGCGACGACGTAGTAGACGGGCACCGACAGGCCGATGTGCTCGAGGCGAATCGATTTGATCGTGGCACCCAGTTTCTCGAAGACCGCCAAGCCATCGCGCACTGCCGCGGCAACGTCGGCGTCGAGCCCGTCATCGAAAAAGTTTTCCGGGACGCCGATTCGAATCGCATTCCACGGCGTCTCGAGACACGCCGAGTAGTTAGGGACGGGATCCGCCAACGACGTCGAGTCTCGCGGATCGAAGCCTGCCATGACGGTCAGCATCGCCGCGGCGTCCGCGGCGCAGCGCGTCAGCGTGCCGGCTTGGTCCAAGCTCGATGCGAACGCGATCATGCCGTAGCGGGACACGCGCCCATAGGTCGGCTTGATGCCTGTCAGGCCCGTCAGAGCCGCCGGTTGTCGAATCGAGCCGCCGGTATCGGTGCCCGTGGCGGCGCAACACAATCCCGCTGCAACAGCGGCTGCCGAGCCGCCGGAAGAACCGCCGGGTACCTTCGTCGTATCCCAAGGATTCCGCACCGGGCCGTAGTAACTCGTCTCGTTCGACGAGCCCATTGCGAACTCGTCCATGTTCGTCTTGCCGAGAAGAACGACGCCGGCGTCGCGTAGCTTTGCAACCGCAGTTGCGTCGTAAGGGGCTATGAAGTTGTCGAGCATCCGCGACGAGCACGACGTCTTGAGGCCCTCCGTGCAGAAGATATCCTTGTGCGCGATCGGAATGCCGGTCAACGGTGTCGCCGAGCCGTTGGCAATGCGCTCGTCCGCGCGCTTCGCATCGTCGAGCGCACTGTCCGCTGCAACGGTGACGAACGCGTTCAATTCGGAGTTGCAGCGAGCGATCCGATCGAGAAACGTTTCGGTCAGCTCGACGGCCGAGACTTTCTTCGCCGCGAGCGCTTCGCTCAATGCCGTCAGTGTATCCGTATGCATGCTGGTGCCAATCTCAAGAGTCCACGTACGTCGAGTTGTCGACGACGCAGTCGGCAGCGAGATGAGTCATTCGGTTATTCGATGACTTTGGGGACGAGATAGAGTCCGCGCTCGACTTGCGGCGCATTCTCTTGGTAGCGGTCCCTCGCGTCCGATTCGGTGATAGCATCCGCGCGCAGGCGTTGCGGCTGATCGAGCGGGTGGGCCATCGGTACGACGCCGTCGGTCTGTTGAGCCTGAAGCTCGCCGACCATCCGAACGATCTCGGACAGCTTGGTGGCCAAATCGGCGCTTTCTTCGGGGCCGATCTCGAGGCGGGCGAGGGTGCAGAGCTTGCTGACGTCTTCGGGTGTGACGGACACGGCTTAGAACTCGGACGTAGGACACATTTTACTATACTACTCGCTTGCCGATTGTCCTACCCGTTGCTAAAGTGCGAGATCGGTTTCTTTTAGCGGCTTTGGCGCTCAATGTTAAAGAGTTTTCTCGGGTATTTCTCGAACGATCTGTCGATCGATTTGGGGACGGCGAATACCCTTATCTACCTGCGCGGGCGCGGCATCGTGTTGAACGAGCCGTCGGTCGTCGCGATTCGCGAGGAACACGGCCGCGGCGGTAAGGTGCTCGAGGCCGTCGGCGCCAACGCCAAGAACATGCTCGGCCGAACGCCTGGAAATATTACTGCGATCCGGCCGCTAAAGGACGGCGTCATCGCTGACTTCAACGTCACCGAGAAGATGTTGCAGTACTTCATTAAGAAGGCGCATGGCTCGCGTTACTTTCGGCCCAGCCCGCGCGTGCTCGTTTGTGTGCCGTACGGTTCAACGCAAGTCGAGCGACGCGCGATCCGTGAGTCGGCCGAAGGCGCCGGTGCGCGCAAGGTGTATCTCGTTGAGGAACCGATGGCCGCAGCGATCGGTGCGGGCATGCCGGTTCACGAAGCGCGTGGCTCGATGGTGCTCGACATCGGCGGCGGCACGTCCGAGGTTGCCGTCATCTCGTTGAACGGTATCGTTTACGCCGCATCGGTTCGTATTGGCGGCGACCGGTTCGACGAGGCGATCACGAACTACGTTCGCCGCAACTACGGAATTCTGATCGGTGAGGCGACGGCTGAGCGAATCAAGCAAGAGATCGGCTCGGCGTATCCCGGCCAGGAAGTCAAGGAGATCTCGGTCAAAGGCCGCAATCTCTCCGAGGGTGTGCCGCGTGCGTTCACACTGAATAGCAACGAGATTCTCGAAGCGCTGCAAGAGCCGCTGCAAGGTATCGTCGGCGCGGTCAAGGCCGCGTTGGAACAAACGCCGCCCGAGCTCGGCGCCGATGTTGCCGAGCGTGGCATCGTGTTGACCGGCGGCGGCGCATTGCTCAGAGACTTGGACAAGTTGTTGACCGAAGAGACCGGTTTGCCGGTCGTGGTTGCGGACGAACCTTTAACGTGTGTAGCCCGAGGCGGAGGGCGAATCATCGAGTTACTCGACGAGTACGGGTCGGCTGCATTCACAGTTGAATAGTCGATCCGGCTCGCGCAGAACCCGAACGGACACAGGAGTGGCGTAGGCCATGATTGCTCCAGGAGGAACTGGCGGCGATTTCGCACGAGGTGGCGCCTCACTGGGCTTCCGTTTCTTCCTGATTTGCATCGTCAGCTTGTCGTTGATGGTGCTAGACCATCGTGACGAGCATCTGCGCACGATCCGCCAAGCGTTTTCCGTGCTCGTCTACCCGATCCAACTCGCCGTCGATTTGCCCGTTCGGGGCTGGCGATGGGTGGACGCGGCCATGGCCGAGCGTTCAGCGCTGTTGACAGAGAACGAGGCGTTAAAGTTCGAGAAGCTCGACGCCGGCGTCAGACTGCAGCGTCTCGATGCGCTCGAAGCCGAGAACCGGCGGCTGCGAGCGATGCTCGATTCGAGCGCGAAGGCCGCCGACCGCGTCCTAATTGCCGAAGTGCTCGCAGTCGATCTCGATCCCTACCGGCAGCGTTTCACCATCAATCGAGGTTCGACTGACGGCGTCTACGTCGGCCAGGCCTTGCTCGATGCCGACGGGCTCGTAGGGCAGGTCATGCACGCCGAGCCGTTTACGTCGGAGGCCGTGCTGATCAGCGACGCCGATCATGCACTGCCGGTCGCGATCAATCGCAACGGGCTCAGAACGATCGTGATCGGTACCGGCGACAGCGGCCGACTGCGTATGCCGTACCTACCGAACACAGCCGACGTCGAGGTAGGCGACCTGATCATCTCCTCAGGGCTCGGCGGCGTCTTCCCATCCGGTTATCCGGTTGGTTACGTTAGCTCCGTCGAGCGGCGACCAGGGCAGGGTTTTTCCGAGATCTACGTGCAGCCCGCCGCTATGCTCGACCGTGCCCGAGAGGTCTTGCTCGTCTGGACCGCGGAGACCGAGCTGACCGATCGCCACGACGCCGAGCGTCCCACTAGCCTCGCGGAGGCCCGCTGATGGCTGAGGGACGGCTGACATTGCGTTTCGCGCTGATCACGTTCGTCGTGGCGCTCGCGCTGACGATCATGCCGCTGCCGGCATCGATCGCGGCGTTTCGTCCAGAGTGGGTGCCGCTGATCCTGATTTTCTGGAGCCTGATGGCGCCGGAGCGCTTTGGTCTCCTGACGGCATTTGGGATGGGCTTGCTTCTCGATACGTTGTCCGGCGCGCTGCTTGGTCAGCACGCGCTGGCGCTCGTCGTCGTCGTGTATTTGACGCTGCGATTTCATCTGCGTATCCGCGTGTTTCCGGTCTGGCAGTTCGGCATGACGATCGTGCTGCTGCTGACGCTCTACGAGTTCGTGCTATTTTGGATCGACGGTGTCGCCGGGCGCACGGTGCCGATCGTCGAGCGTTGGGCACCGCTGCTCGCAAGCGCTCTGGTCTCGCCTTTGATACTCGGTTATCTCGACCAATTCAGGCGCGACGCCCAAGTACGGGTTTGATCCGATGAGCGCCGCAGTACCGTTAAAGGATCACTGGAAAGAGCAGCGCCTGTTCTTCACGCGGATCGTTGCGGCGGTCGTCGTCATGGTCGCGCTGACGGGCGTGTTGATCTACCGCCTCGTGCAGCTACAGATCGTCGACTATCAAACGTTCGCCGATCTCTCGCAAGGCAACCGATTGCGCATCGAGCCGCTGCCGCCGACCCGAGGCCTCGTTTACGACCGCAATGGAAAAATTTTGGCCGAGAACCTTCCGGCCTGGGAGCTCGTGCTGATACCGGAGCAGATCTCGGATCTCGACGCATCGCTCGATTCGCTCGTCGAGCTCGGTCTCGTCGATGTCGAGGATCGCCCCGCACTGCTCGACCTCGTTCGCTCCCATCGCCGCTTCGAGCATGTCGTGCTCGGTACGTTGAGCGAGGAGACGGCTGCGAGGTTTGCGGTGCGTCGACATCAGCATCCGGGTATCGATATTCGCGAAGGGCTCGTTCGCCACTATCCCTATGGGGCGTCGGCAGCCCATGCAATCGGCTACGTCGCGAGTATCTCGACGGCCGATCTCGAGCTCATCGAGCGCAGCGAGTACGCTGCGACGTCGCATATCGGCAAGACCGGCGTCGAGCGGGGCTTCGAGTTCGAGCTTCACGGCAATGCTGGCTACCGTCAACAGGTCGTCAACGCGCAGGGCCGTGTGCTGCTCGATCCGGCCAGCCGCAGCGATCAGGTCGATTCGACGACGTTTGGCGGCGGCCTCGAGACGTTGTGGCCGGCGCCGGGTCAGAACCTCGTCACGAGTTTGGATATGGAGCTACAACTCGCTGCCGAGGCGGCGTTGGGGGAGTTTCGCGGTGCCGTTGTCGCAATCGATCCGCGCAACGGTGACGTCCTCGCGTTGGTCAGCACGCCTGCGTTCGATCCGAATCGCTTCACGACGGGTCTTAGTCAGCAGGACTTTCGCGAGCTCAACAACGATCCGGACAATCCATTGTTCAATCGCGCATTGGCCGGCACGTATCCGCCGGGCTCGGTCGTCAAGCCGTTTCTCGGTCTGGCCGCGCTTTTTTACGCGTCGATTGAGCCGAACGGTCGGTCGATGTGTCCGGGGTTCTTCATGCTGCCCGGCAACTCGCATCGTTATCGGGACTGGCGTCCGCAAGGACACGGTCTCGTCGACATGCACGATGCAATCGTGCAGTCCTGCGATGTCTACTACTACAACCTTGCTGTCGAGCTCGGTATCGATAAGATCGAGCAGTTTCTGAAATCGTTCGGTTTCGGTGCGCAGACGGGTATCGGCATCAGTGGCGAACGTCGTGGTGTTGTGCCGTCGCGTGAGTGGAAGCGCAGAAACTTCTCGCGGCGCGAGGACCAAGTCTGGTTTCCCGGCGAGACCGTCATCACGGGCATCGGTCAAGGTTTTACGCTCGTTACGCCCATTCAGCTCGCGCACGCGACCGCGGTGCTCGCAAACCGTGGTGTCGGGTACCGGCCGCGTCTCGTCATCGCGACCGAGAACGGCACGACCGCGGAGCGCGTCGACTTGGAGCCCGTCGGAATCGAGCCGCTCGATATCGACGACTCGCAGTGGCAGTACATTCACGATGCAATGGCTGGTGTCACTGGGGAGCCGCGAGGATCCGGGTTCAATACGATGAACGATGCGCCGTATAGCGTCGCCGGGAAAACCGGAACGGCCCAAGTGTTTTCGATCGCCCAGGAAGAAAAGTACGATGCGGAAAACGTTTCCGAGCGGTTGCGCGACCACGGATTGTTCATCGCGTTTGCGCCGATAGAAAGCCCAACGATTGCGGTTGCCGTCGTCGTCGAAAATGGCGGTGGCGGCGCGAGTGCGGCCGCGCCGGTTGCGCGCACTTTGCTCGATGTTTATTTCATGGGAACTGAGTATGTCACTCGGGAGCATTGAGCTCGGCAAGCACCCGGCGGCTGTGCTGCGACCGTTGCAGTTTCGCAGCGTCGTCATCGATCTGCCGCTGCTCGTCATTCTGCTCGCGATCAGCGCCTACGGTTTTATCGTGCTCTACAGCGCACTCGAAGAGAACAGTGCGTTATTGTTGCGCCAAGGTATTCGGCTTGCGATAGCGTTCGGCGCCTTCCTCGTCATTGCGCAAATACCGCCCCGCGTCTTGCGGCGGTGGACGCCGTGGGTTTTCTGTCTAGGTATGGTGCTGCTGGCGCTCGTCGAGATCAGAGGCGACATCGGCAAGGGCGCGCAACGCTGGCTCGATCTCGGTGTCGTGCGCTTTCAGCCTTCCGAGATCATGAAGCTCGCTGTGCCGATGATGGTTGCGTGGTTCATGCACGAGCGCACGTTGCCGCCGCGTTTTTCTCAGTTGTTCGTGCTGCTCGCGATCGTGTTCACACCGGCGCTGATGGTTGCGCGGCAACCGGATCTCGGCACCGCGTTGCTGATCGTCGCCGCTGGCGGAATTACCATTTTATTGGCCGGCGTCAGCTTTCGATTGATCGTCGCTGCCGGCGTGCTCGCCGTCGGTTCCGCACCGTTGCTGTGGAACTACATGCACGATTATCAGCGCGCCCGTGTCATGACGTTTTTGAACCCGGAGACCGATCCGCTCGGTGCCGGATACAACATTATTCAGTCCAAGATTGCGTTGGGCTCGGGCGGGCTCTTCGGCAAAGGCTGGTTGAACGGCACGCAAGCGCATCTCGAATTCTTGCCGGAGCGCTCTACGGACTTCGTGTTCGCCGTCATGGGCGAGGAGTTCGGCTTGCTCGGGCTGTTGCTGCTGCTCGGACTGTATCTCGCGTTGATCGGCCGTGGACTTTTCATTGCGCTGCAGGCGCAAGAAACGTATACGAGGCTGCTGGCCGGCGCGCTGAGCCTGACGTTCTTTTTCTATGTATTCGTCAATGCAGGCATGGTCTCCGGATTGCTGCCTATCGTCGGCGTGCCGCTGCCGTTCATCAGCGCCGGCGGGACGTCGATGGTGACGCTCATGGCCGGTTTCGGTATGCTCGTCGCGATTCAAGGAAACAAGAAGTTGCTGGCGCCATGATGGTGGGAATCTGGAAGCCGCTCACTCAGTTTTCGGCCGCACTCGCGGTCGCTGCGTTCATCGCTCCGATGTTCGTTGTCGCTCAGGATATCGAAGAGACGCAAGCTGAGTTCATTGCGCGGATGGCTGCAACGCACGGCTTCAATCGCGGTGAGCTCGAGGCTATGTTCGCCGACATCGAAGTCAACGAGCGGATCCTCGAGTCGATTTCCCGACCGGCCGAACGCGTGCTCGAGTGGCACGAGTACCGCGACATTTTCGTCACGGACAGTCGCATCACGGCCGGAGCGGCGTTCTGGGACGAGCATCGTGCGCAGCTCGCTGCCGCGAGCGAGGCCTATGGCGTCCCGGCGGAGATACTCGTTGCAATTCTCGGTGTCGAGACGCGGTTCGGCACGCGCATGGGTGTCTACAGCGTGCTCGAAGCGCTGAGCACGCTGGCATTTTCGTATCCCCGGCGCGCAAACTTTTTTCGTAACGAGCTCGAGGCGTTCTTGTTGCTGACGCGCGAAGAGGTCATAGACCCGCGTGAGGCGCTCGGATCATATGCGGGCGCGATGGGGGCCGGGCAGTTCATCCCGACGAGCTATCGAGCCTACGCCGTCGATGGCAATACCGACGGCCGTCGCGATCTTTGGGGTAACTGGGAAGACATCTTCGGCAGTGTCGCTAATTACTTCAAATCGCACGGCTGGCGTACCGACGAGCCGGTCATCGTGCCGGCGATGCGGCGCGGGGATGCGAGTGCCGGGACGCCTGCGAACAGCATGGATCTCAACGACAGTGTCGGTGCGCTGGCGCAAGCCGGCTACGATTTTGCGACCGCGCTGCCCGAATCGGCGCCGGCGACAGTGCTCGGTCTCGAGGGCTACGACGGCACGGAGTATTGGGTCGGATTCCATAACTTCTTCGTCATCACGCGCTATAACCGCAGCGTCATGTACGCGCTCGCCGTCAAGCAGCTCGCCGACGCGATTGTCGCCGAGGCGCGCCGCGTTGCGGCTGCCCAGACGACGGCTGACTCGGAGGATGAGGCATGATGGCATATCGCCTACTCGGCGTCGCCGTGCTCGTGGCCGCACTTGCAGGCTGCGCTTCGGGCGGCGCGCAGCGTCCGCTCGAGATCGATCGTGAATCGATCATCGCGCCTGAGCGCACGCGGGCCGGTAATGCGCCAGTCTATGAAGTCTTCGGTGAGACGTACTACACTCGCACGGACAGCGTCGATTATCGCGAGCGGGGCGTCGCTTCGTGGTACGGCGAGGACTTCCACGGCCGTGCGACGGCAAACGGTGAAGCCTACGATATGCACGGCTTGACAGCCGCGCACAAGACGCTGCCGATACCGACGTGGGTCGAGGTCACGAACCTCGAGAACGATAGGCGCGTCATCGTCAGGATTAATGACCGAGGGCCGTTTGTCGGCGGACGCATCATCGACTTGTCGTACGCGGCCGCAAGCGAACTCGAAATGATCAGAAACGGCACCGCCAACGTCGAAGTGCGGGCGCTCGGTGTACCGGTCAGCGGTGAACTGCCGGGCGCTCGGGTTGCGGCGGCGCCGGCGCCGGAGGAGCGGCCGCAACCGCGGTTCAGCTTGATCTCGGAGGCCGCGGCGGCCGATTTGGATTCTGTTTATGGAGCAGGGCCGCAAGTGTTCGCACAAGTCGGCGCGTTCTCCAGCCGCGACAACGCCGAGCAACTCGTCGGTCGGCTTCGAACGAGCGGCCATAGCGACGCATTTGTCGTAACGGAATCCGCAAGTACCGGTGCGTTGCACCGGGTTCGTATTGGCCCATTGGCTGGCGGTGTTGCGGCGTTCGATGACGTTCGTCGCGAGCTCAGCGCGATCGGCCTGAACGAAAGCTTGCTCGTAGTTGTGAATTAACGGCCGGGCGTTGAGACTCGGCACGAAAAACGGACTTTGTCACAGGAGACTATCGATGACTCGCGTCTGGACGATTTTGCTGATCCCCCTCGTTGCGGTATCCAGCTTCGCAGCCGAGGTCCCGATTCCCGCGCCTCCCCAGGTCGGAGCACGCAGCTTCCTGTTAATGGACTTTGCGAGTAACCGGGTGTTGGCCGAGCAGGCGCCCGATCAACCGGTCGAGCCGGCAAGTCTGACGAAGCTCATGACTGCGTATGCGGTCTTTCACGCGCTCGATGAGGGTCAGATCAGTCTGTCGGATCAAGTGCGCGTCAGCGAGAAGGCTTGGCGCACGCCGGGCTCTCGGATGTTCATCGAGGTCGGTACCGAAGTCGGTGTCGAGGACTTGATCCGCGGCATGATCATCCAGTCGGGCAACGATGCGAGCGTCGCGCTGGCCGAGCATGTCGCCGGTTCCGAGGAAACGTTTGTCGCGTTGATGAACCATCATGCCGAGATGCTTGGGATGACCGGTAGCCATTTCCAGAATTCGACCGGCTTGCCGGGCGATAATCACGTGATGACGGCCCGCGACGTCGTGACGCTGGCGCAGGCGATCATTGCCGAGTTTCCCGAGTATTACGGTTATTACTCGGAGCTCGAGTACACCTACAACGGCATTCGCCAGCACAATCGCAATTCGTTGCTATGGCGCGACGATTCGGTCGATGGGCTCAAGACCGGGCACACGGATGCGGCTGGCTATTGTCTCGTGACGTCGGCGGAACGCGACGGCATGCGGCTCATGGCCGTCGTGCTAGGTACGCAAAGCCCTGAGTCGCGTGCCGATGCGACGCAGGCATTGTTGAACTACGGTTTTCGTTTCTTCGAGACGCATCGTCTCTACACGGACGGCGCGGAGATCACGACGGCGAGGGTTTGGAAGGGCGAGTCCGAGAGCGTTCAGCTCGGCGTCACGGATGACCTGTTCATCACGATTCCTCGCGGGCAATACGACTCGCTTGCAGCCGAGATGGATCTCGAGTCCGAGCTCGTAGCGCCCCTAGAGAAGGAGCGGCTGGTCGGTACGGTCCGGGTATCGTTGAACGGCGATTCATTGGCCGAGCTGCCGCTCGTGGTTCTCGAAGATGTCGGTGAGTCCGGGTTCTTCGAGCGCCTCAAGGACGAGATCACGCTCTGGCTGCAGTGAAGCTACTCGATGTCCGATGACAGCCTGCTCACATTTCCATGCGAGGTGCCGATCAAGGTCGTCGGCCGGAACGACACGGAGTTCCGAGATGCCGCGCAAGGCATAGTCAGTAAGCATTACAGCAATCTTCGCTTGCCGGATGTGCGCGAGCAGACGAGCCGCAACGGCGCCTACGTCAGTCTAACGTTCGTCGTCGATGCGCAGAGCCGCGACGAGATCGACGCGCTTTATCGTGAGCTGACGTCTACCGACGAAATCGTCATGGTGTTCTGAGCGAACGCGTGGAGCCAATCGAAGTCGATTCGCTCGGCACGAGCGATCGAGACGGCACAGCCATCGTAGTTCGCGATCTTGGCAACCGTGATCTCACCGGTGTCTACGCTGAGATGCGTCGCTTCACCGACGACCGCGACGCGCGGACGCCCGACGAGATCTGGTTCGTCGAGCATCCACCGGTTTTCACGATGGGGCTCAATGCCGATCGAGCGCATGTGCTCGATGCGGCCGATATTCCCGTCGTTGACACCGATCGCGGCGGCCAAGTGACCTACCACGGGCCAGGGCAGATCGTCGCGTACGTATTGTTGGATTTGAAGCGTAGGCAGTGGTCCGTGCGTCGCCTCGTTGATGAGCTCGAGGCTTCGATCGTCGATACCGTCGCGCGGTACGGCATCGTTGCGTGCGGCTCGCGTGACGCTCGTGGTGTCTACGTCGACGACGCAAAGGTTGCAGCGCTCGGTCTTCGAGTTCGCCGCCACTGCACGTACCACGGCGTCGCGCTCAACGTTGCGATGGACCTCGAGCCGTTTGGCCGTATCAATCCGTGCGGATACTCGGGCCTTGCCGTGACTCAGCTCAGCGCGTTGACTGAGTCTGCTACTATCGATGATGTCAAAGAGCAACTGCGCGACGCGTTGATTGCACACCTAGCCCACTAGCACGGCCGTCGGTGCGTCTGTAGCGGCCTGGGCGCGCTACTACTTGGCTGCCGTCTGGTTCTGATACGCAGCGGGGGCTTCAGTCGACAGGAATTGATACTTCTTCTTCCACTTGTCGACCGATTCCGTTAGCTCTGCGATTTTCGACTGGAGCTCCAATTCGCGCTCGTCGGTGAATCCGCCACCGGATCCCGGCTGCTCGGCGCTCTCGATCATCGCGCGTAGCTCTGCATTTTCTCGTTCGAGCACGTCGATCTTCGAGCGGTCCTTCTCGGTCAGGGACTTGAGTCGCACCGTCTCCGAGTCGCTGCCGCGCAACTTGGCGAGCTTGCGTTGCTGTTCGTCAATATCCGACTGGAGCCGAGCGATGATCGTGTTCTTCGTCTCGAGCTCCTCGTGAAGCTGGGCGACCTCCGAATCCTTGCTTTCCGCATCGCGTTTGAAGCTCTTCGCAGCCTTGACCTCGTCCTCGAGCGACTGAATGAGTTCGGCTTGCGTCGCGAGACGCTCCTGTAGTGTCGTAATCTCGCTGTCGGCGTCTGTCTGACGCGCGGCCGTTGCGCTTTCGGATTGAGCTTTCATATCCTTGATGCGCTCTTTGGCTGCGCCGAGCTCTTTTTTCAGCGCCTCCATGCGAACCAATAGCTTCTGCTGCGTCTCCTCGAGCATTGCCTTGTGAGTGCGCAGGCTGTCGAGGCCGGCCTTCAGCGCGACCATTGCCTTGTTCTTGGTGCGCAGCGCTTCGATCAGCGCTCGAATCAGGCCTTTGCGCCTTGCGACCAGACGCTCGAAGTACGACGCTTTCTCGAGCCGCCAGCGCGCATCTTCATAGCGCTCGCGGGCCTCTTCGACGGCATCTTGGAGTTTTGTAATTTCGTCTTGGCGACTGTTCGCGAGCTCGTTCAGATTTGCCGAGTACTCTTTCTCTTCGCGGAGCTCGTCTTGAAGCTCCTTGAGCGCAGTCTCGGTCTCGGCGATCTTGTTTTCGGCGATCGCAACGGCATTGTTGAGCTCTTGCGTCGTCTCCCTCTGGCCTTCGGACGAGCGCTGACTGTCGTCGAGCTCAGCGCGCAACGCCGCCTCGCGCTGCTTGCTTTGCTCGAGCTCGCGCGTGGCTTCCTCGAGTCGTCGATCGGCTTCGCGTGCACCGGATTGCTCAGTTTCGACCCGGCGGTGGAACTCGGCGAGCTCCGCGGCCAGCCCTTCGCGCGCATCTCTGAGCTCGGCAAGCTCCGTCTCGGCGTGCTCGAGCGCAATACGTAGCTCGTTGGCTTGCTGTTGCGCTCGATCGAGCTCGATTTGAATCTGACCAGCAGTTTCGCTCGTCTGGGCTTGGGCTTGTGATTCTCGCTCGCGGTCGGCTAGCGCGGACTGGGCTGCTTCGAGCTCTGACTGCAACGCGCTTTCACGTGCACGGGCTTCCTCGAGTTGTGTCGAGGCCAGCTGAGCCTGGTGCTCGTACTCTTCGCGCGAGCCTGCGCCTTCCTCGAGCTGGTGATTCAATGCATTGAGCTGCTCGTTCAGATCGTCACGGGTGCGATTAGCTTCGTGGAGGCCGGCTTCGGCCATCTGCAGCGACGCACGCAGCTCTTTGATCTCGGTCTGCAGTCCGTCGACTTTAGCGCTGGCAGCCGTTTCAGCATCCGCCCTGGCGCCTTCGTCGCTAGCAGCCCGCTCGCGCAGCTCGCGCTTCAAGGCCGCGATGCGGGTCTTGTAGCTGTTGATCTGATTGTCGGTCTTCTCGGCGGTCGCGCGCCAGTAGTTGATCTCTTTTCTAGTGAGCTTGTCAGGGCCCGACTCGGCGACCATGAGCTTGCGTTTCAGCGCATCGTGCCTGACGCGCTCGTTCGCGAGCACCTCCTCGAGCTGCTCGGCTTCGCGCTGCCAGCGCTCGCATTCCGCCTCGACGTTTTCGAGCCGGTGATTTAACACACTGACCTTGTTGGCGAGCTTGTCCTTGCTCACGGGCTTGCGGGCGAGCTCCGCGCTCAGCTCTTCGGCACGCGCCTCGGAGTTAGCGAGCGCGTCTTGCAGCATATTGAAGGCCTGTTTGGCCAAGTCGTGCGAATCTGACATGGGCTGTTGGAAAGGATGCTAGGAGCCTGAAAATACTAGGGATCCTAGCGATGTTTTCGAGCCTTCGCGCGGTACTCAGTCACGTTTTGTCATCAACGGCATGGCATACTGTCGCTGCTCGAGCAGAGGAGTTCAGCGTGGCCCAAGAACAGTCGGTTGCGGACAGAATAGCGGCCCGCGATCCCGCTTGCGTTGACGAGTTTCGCCGCTCGTTGATCGTGCCGTTTAACAATAATTTGGTGCCGCGACCGTGGGGCGGCTCGAAGCTACTCGAGTTCAAGGGTCTGGATCAGGCGCTACAGCCCGTCGCGACGTCCAGCCTGCCGGTCGGTGAGGCGTTTGAGATTGCGGCGTTCGACGACGATGCCGAAGCGCGGAAATTCCCGAGCTTCGTTGAGTGCTCGGACGGGTCGGCCATCGAGTTGCCGGATCTTCTCGCCGCATACAGCGAAGCGCTATTGGGCGAGGCGTTCGTTGCGCGTTATGGGGCGCGGTTTCCGCTGCTGCCGAAGGTTCTCGACATCAAGGAGCTGCTGTCCGTTCAGGGGCATCCGCCGGGTCATACCGAGGCGTACATCGTCATTGACGCCGAGCCCGAGGCGACGATTCGACTTGGATTTGCGGCAGGCGTCGATGCGGCGGCGCTGGCCGCAGAGCTTGCGGCGGGTCGGCGCGAGCAGCGTGAGTTTCTCGAGCTGCTGCGCGGCACGGCTGCGGCCGACGAGGCTGTTCAGCAGCTGCTCGCACCGTGGCTTGCGGCGCGGCATGCGCCGCCCGAGGATATCGCCGCAGCTGTCGGCGGTTTTTTGGAGTCGGAGTCCGATTGGGCGGCTGCGCGTGCATTGCTGATCTCGTTGAAGCGGCTTTACTGGCGCATGCTCGATGCGCTCAACAGCATTCCCGTGAGCGCCGGGCAAGTCATTCACAATGCGACCCCGGCGCGATTGCTCGGCGATGCGAACGCCGTGCCGACAGCAGAGGTGCATGCTCTCGGCAACCCCGAGCGCAAGGAGATTCTCGCGCTCGAGGTGCGTCTTCCCGGTCCGACGTTCCGGGCTTGGGACAACGTGCGTTTTCCGATGCGCGATATCGACATAGAGCATGCGCTAGCCGTGTTGAACCTCGGTGCGACGACGCGGGACGACTTCATGGCGATGCCTGAGCTCGTGCCGGGCCGCCCGGGCGTCTACTGCTCGATCGACTCGGAGAGCTTCAGGATCGAGCACCTGCGGCCGGCCGATGCGCTCGGCGACGCCATCTCGGTGCCGGCCGAGGGCGCCCATTGCCTGCACGTCATCAGCGGTCGTGTCGAGATCGACGGCTCCGACACGACACGCCTGGGCACGCTGGAGAAAGGGCAGTCGGCGCTTGTTCCGGTTGACGTCGGCGAGTATCGAGTCAGCGGCGCCGGTGGCGACTGCGAGGTCGTCAAGGTGAGCGTACCGGTGTGACCGTGCACGCTATCGCGATAGCATAGCCGTCCCAGCCGGTGAGTGAGTCCGGTCGACCGTACAGGAATCCAGCATGGAAGGTTTCGAGAGCATGACCAACGTCGATGGCCTGATCACGCGCACCGAAGATGCGCGCGTGCCGGTCATGGACCGCGGGTTTCTGTATGGCGATTCGATCTACGAGGTCTTTCGGACCTACGGCGGCGTGCCGTTGTTCTACGACGAGCATTGGGCCCGTTTCGAGAACTCCGCCGCGCTGATCTCAATGACGCTGGATCTCGACAAGGATCAGATGGCCGAGGAGATCCGGCAAACCGTGCGGATGTCGAATGCCAAGCAGAGCGGCCGCGACGTGTACGTTCGTTATGCGGTCACGCGCGGCGAGGGTCCCGTAGACCTGTATCCGGCCGAGAGTCTAACGACGCGCTACGTGATCATCGTCAAGGCACTGCAAGCGTGGAAGGCCGAGTTCTACACCGAGGGCATGAGGCTTGCGATTACAGAGACGAAACGCAATCCGGTCACTGCGCTCGACCCGAATATCAAGGGCGGTAACTATCTGAACAACGTGCTCGGCGTCATCGAAGCTAGGGCACTCGGCGCCGACGATTGCTTGATGCTGAATCACGCGGGCTGTATCACGGAGGCATCGAATAGCAACGTGTTTTTTGTGCTCGACGGCAAGCTCGTGACGCCTGCCGAATCGTCAGGCAATCTGCGCGGCCTGACGAAAGCGGCTGTGCGTACCGCGTGCAAGGCCAACGGTCTTGCGACGTTCGAGAAGGAGCTGACGCAGGCGGCGCTGATCGAGGCGACCGAATGCTTCGTCACGAGTGCCACTCGAGAGGTCATGCCCGTCAGATCGCTGCGGCTAGCCGACGGCACCGAGCTCGAGTTTCCGGCCGGAGGCGGGGCGCTGACACAGCGCGCGAAGGCTTACTACAGCGAGTACGTCGATGCGTACGTTGCTGCGAACGCACAGTACTCGCTGTACTGACTAATTCTCCGCCGCGTCCTCTAAAACGTCGTCAATTCTCCGAGCGAGCGCGCGTACCTGCCGGCGACTCAGCCAATCACCGAGCTCGGCCGACAACACGTCCTCGTCGAGGCGCACGAGCGCGTCCCGCCATGCCGCGTTGATGTCGAGCGCCGCCTCGCGCAAGTGCGCGGGCCGACCGCGTCGTGTCGAGAACGTGCGCTCGTGGCCGAGCAGCATCAGCTGGAAGCTCTCAGGGTCGTAGGCGATCTGCTCGACGCTACGCCCTTCGTTGAAGACGAGCGTGTCGAAAACGTACATTGCGGGAAACTGATCCCTGAGCGGACACCAGGCTGCGCCGCCCGTGCCTCGCTCGCTGCGCTGCGACTCGGTTAGCGTGCCTGCTGGCCGAAATTGTAGCGAGCCGTCGACGCCGTCTACTGCTCGCGAGACCGTTACCGGCACCATGTCGAGCCCCAGCAATCTATCGAGCGCATAGGCCGCGACCGCGGGACGCTCGGTGTCACCACTCGCAGGAATGAAATCGGCTTCGACCGATATGCCGTCGCCGCTGACGGTCACACGAACCTGGCCGGTCTCGTTCACCTGTTGCGCCGCAATGTTGCCGTCGCGCAGCAGAGCTGCGAGCGCGTCGTCGGTCAACGCCTCCGGCCGCCGGCCGACGCGCCGCGGCTGTGGCATGACGGCTGCAGTGTCGGCCTCACCGGCGTGCGCCGCCGTGACCGAATCCGCTTCGATCAGCAGTGCTGCTGCTTGACCGCCGTAATAGCTGCCGAGCATGCCGGTATCGATGCGTAGAATACCGCCCGACATCCGGCTCAGAATACGGTATTCGGGTGTCGGCGTGTGGCCGACGACAATGCGCTCGACATCGAGCTGGGTGAGCATCGCGGTCCAATGGTCTTGCTCGACGAACGGGCTGCAACCCACCGTGCCGCGGTACCACGTGGGGCTTGTGAGCGCGAACACCGCTGCCTCATTGAGCTCGACGACGCGGCTCGCTGTTGCCGCGACATCGTCGGCCCAGCTCGCTTCTCCTGCGGCAACGCGTGCCTCGAAACTGGCAATGAGCGCAGTATGGTCGTAGAAGTCGTCGATCGGTGACAGCACGCCGGCCGCCGTCAGCCGCTCGACGCCGTCGACGTACGCGCGCAGCTGCTGCTTCAGGCTTACGTTGATGTCGCCGCCCGACACGCCGGCAAGACGCCGCGACAGCCCGCCGTGGACGAAAACCGAATTGTGGGCGACGAGCAGCACTGGTTGCTCGAGCAGCCAAGCGCCGTAGTGTCCACCCGACCCGAAAGCCGCTCGATGCGCAAAAAAACCGGCCGGATACCGGCGGTTGAACTCGGCTTCGGCAGCCTCGGGCGTGACGCCGGCTTCTGCACGGGCCATGAAATCGGCGAGACCAGCCGCACGCATGTCGGGCGTCTCTGCGGCGGCGAATGCGGCGTATTCCTCAGCCGAGACGTACCGCATGTCTCCGGTCAGGTTCATGACCTCGTGATTGCCGAGCACGAAGTGAACGTCACCGCCCGAGGCTCGCGCTTGCGTTTGCAGTGCGATAATCAGGTCGAGAGCCAGACGCGAATCCGGACCGCGGTCGAGCACGTCGCCGACGATCACGAGTCGCGTCGTGCCGGCTGCCCAGCTATCGTCAGTGCCGATAACACCGACCTGGACGAGCATGTCGCGAAATTCGGTATATGCGCCGTGAATATCGGCGAGCGCGATGAGCCGGTCGGCCGTTTCAATGCGCCAAGGTTCCTCGCCCAGCGCGGGCGCGGCAAACGCGCTGCAGATGCATGCGACAAGAGTGCAACGGCGCGATGGCCTCACTAAGCGTTCCTCGGCAACCGTGTCTCGGGTGATAGACTACCACGCCGAGCTAATGCACCGTGGACGAGGGCGCGTTGCGAACTAATCTCATTACCCCGAAAGGACTGGCTGCGCGGCTTGCGATCTATTTCGCCGTGCTCCTCGCTGCACTCGCAACGCTGGCGACGGCGATTCCTCAGAGCCAAGTGTACCTTCCGTTCGGCGGTCGTGCGCTCGACGTATCGGACACCGCGCGGCAGGTGTTCGAGCTCACTAACGGCACAGCAGCCGAGGCGCCGAACCTAGCGGAGCCGGACCACGAAGGACCGTGGTCGACACGGTTGCATGCCGCATTGTTTCTCGTTGCAAGCTTGCTCGGGACGATCGTGTTGATGATCCCAATCACATGGGTCTACATGTCGATCAAGCATCCGCAGGGATATCGCAAGGCGTTCGTCGAGGCTTTGATCGTCTTACCGATCTGCGCGACGACGGTCGTGTTGCTCATTCAAGATAGTCTCGCACTCGCATTCGGCTTAGCCGCACTCGTCACTGCCGTGCGGTTTCGTGTGCGCTTACCCGATGCGTTAGATGGGATCTACGTGTTTGCAGCAATCTGCGTCGGTCTCGCTTCCGGTATCGGTTATCTTGGAGTCGGCGTCGTCATGACGTTATTTTTCTGTTTTGCGTCCGTGATTCTCTGGGGCATCGACTACGGTGCGAATCCCGTCGAGGCGGCCAAGCAGGCCCGCAAGCTCGCCGAGATCGAGAGACAGGATCGAACGGACTGATTGGAGTGGCGCAGTGCGGTGTTAGCCGCGGCAAGCGGCGTTGATGCGTTCAGCCCGCTCGTCAGGGTCGGCAAGAATCTCGTAGAAGTCATCTATGTAGCGCAGTACGCGCTCTCGCGTACGCTCGCGTATTTCGGCGCTTTCGAATACGGCCTCGATGTCGCTGCGGGCGTCGGTCAGTTGACGAATGATGTCGTCTATCCTGTCGTTGTGGACGCAGTAACCGCGAAACAGGCGTTGCGAAACGCTACGAATCGGTAGGTTGTCGGCGGGCGTCGCATAGTCGGCGTCGATCAGGCCGGACTGATCGAAATCGTAAGGCACGACGACCGCTTGGCCCGTCGAATCGCGGAACAGATCGCCATTGTGGCAGCAACGCTCGCCAGGCGGGCCGGTGGTCGCCGCCCAGTCCGTGTTGCCGACCATGTAGTGGAATAGGGCAAGCTGGGCCGTCTGCACAGGATCGAGTATCGCCAGATCGAGTGTATCGGCGCGCCAAACCTCCATGCCGGTGCGCGCTGCGAGCTCGGTGTCCTCCTCGATTAGATAGCCGCTGCGCGTCTCGACGTCGGGCCGGCGGCGATCTGTGTCGACATAGTCGATGTCGACCCAGCGAACGCGATAGGAGCGGTCGGTCAGCAACGCGAACACCGAGTACAGCGAGTACTCGAGCGCGAGGTAATCGCGATACGCCGTCTGATCTTTACAGAGAGTGACGAGCTTGAGCTGATTCTGTCCGGCGAACAGTGTGCCTTCGACTTGGCGGCGCCGTAAATTCAGCCGCAGCGGTGGGAACGTGCAGATATTCATGCGCGAGTTGCCGCGCGTTCGGACCTGCAAGTCGAGCGTGACCTCGCTGCCGGCGGTGTCTGTGTAAGTCAGAATGCCTTCGAGCTCTTCGCGGTCGCGGCGATCTCGGGACAGGGTGCGCATCGGTGCTTCGATGCGCAGACTCAAGCGTGCATCGTCCGCGAACAGCGGTAGCCCGGAGCTGTCCTGGCCGAGCGCCGTGATCGGCGCAGCCGCGAGCAGCGGTATTAGCAGCGCCCTGGTCCGTGTTTGTATTCTTCTCAACAACGCTGGTGACCCTCCCAGCGGTCTTCGTCATCGAGTATAGGCAATCGGCGTGACAAGTCACGCGATGGCCTGGGTGCGGGGTTGCGTCGTTCAGCGCTCGAAAGCGGCAGTGGTTGGGGTAGAATAGCGGCCCGGTGCCGAGGTCGACGCAATATCGATACGATCACCGATCATAAGTAATTGTTTTTAAAGCGTGCGCCCGTAGTTCAGCTGGATAGAACGCCGGCCTACGAAGCCGGAAGTCGGGAGTTCGAATCTCTCCGGGCGCGCCAATTCACGATCGGTCCATTCCGGACACATGGTTTACACCTGAAATAAAAGGGCGACAGAGGGGAATTGGAAATCGGATCTAAGCCTCCATTTCCTCATGTGCAGCATCCGCTGAGGGAGAGGGGCCATGCAGCGTAGCGTCATGCGATTACTGGGAGTGCTTATACTCGCCGCGAGTTTGCCGCACACACTGTTCGCGCAGGAACGCGCGCCCGTGTTTACCGTTTCCTACATCGAGGTGCTGCCGGCTGAGATCTACCGCGTGAAAACGCTCCTCGATGACTACGCTCGATCGGCCATGGCCGAATCCGGCAACCTGCGTTTCCAGATTCTCGAGCGCATCGAACGGCCGGGTCATTTCGCGATTCTCGAAGCGTGGTCGGATCAACGCGCACAGGACGCACATGCTGCGTCTTCGGCAACCGCGGCATTTCGCGGCGGCTTGGAGCCGCTACTCTATAGCCCCTACGACGAGCGCCCAAGCTCGCCGGTCATGGGCACGACAGGGACCGGGAACGCCGGCGACATCGTCGTTTTGACTCATGTGGACTTCGTGCGCAGCGGTCTGGAGGCGGGCCTGGCTGCGCTCGAGACATTCGTGACGCTCAGCCGGCAGCAACCCGGCGCGATCGACATCGGTGTCATCATTCAGACGAGCCGCACAAATCATATGACCCTGTTCGAGGTCTGGTCCGATCTCCCGAGTCAGGAAGGCAATACCCTGTCGGCACATGCGATTCGGTACAGAGCCGAGGCTCAGGCCAGCATCGGGGCCTTATACGACGAGCGTCGTTATCGGGCGCTCTGAGGCGGCGATTGCACGCGATTCCCAATCGTTTGAAGTCAAGCTCTCAGTAGGACGGAGATTTCGTCGAACTGGGAGAACAACAATGATCCGCCCAAATTTTCTCTTCTTACCGATATTTCAGGCCGCTCTCCCGCGCCTCGATATCCGGCGAACCGGGCTAGTCTGGCGTTAGGGGCGGCTCACTGTCGCTCGGATAGCACGTCGGCCTGCCCGCCCAGATCGCCTTCTTGAAGATATGTCTTGATCTCATAGGTCTGGCCGGCACGCACCGTGAGCGAAGTTTCGAATGGTTCGTGCCCAGGCAGTCCGATCGTAAACCGATAGGTGCCCGCCGCGACCCGCATCCCGGTGCGGCCATCGAACCGATCGACATGGCCAACGAAAACATCATTCATGAATATCGCGGCGTCCTCTGGCTGCACGAGAAAGCGCAGCCGAGCCGTATCCTCCTTCTCCGGATACGTCATATTCGGCGCTTCGACCATCTTGAGCCGGTATTGCTTCTTGGTACCTGGCTCAATCACAATCGTGCCCTCGAGCTCCTGATACCCGAGTAGCTGAAACCGGACACTGTGCTCGCCCGGCAGAAGCACGAGGCGGTCGGCGCCACGCAAGGTTCTTACGAAGCCGACATATTGGCCGTCTATCCACACGCCGGCATCGCCCTCGATCCGGCTATCCGGAATGAATTCGAGCTGGCCGAGCACTGGATTGACGGCGAGTGAGCTCGTGTTGGCGCATGCAAACGCGAGTCCAAAAAAAAGTATCTGCCAACGCATGTTTTCTCTCCCACTGGTTTTGCGCTTCAGTCAATACAGAAGCAACACACTAGTTCGGTCTCGTTACGACGCTCTGATCTACCGGGCGACGCGGCCCCCCATTGAAGCAGCCTGAGTCGTTAGCCAAGCGTTTCGGCTTCTCCAGATCAATGCCTATGCCCTGTAGTCGCATCCACTCCACACGAGACGCAAACTTCTGAGCCAGTGCGTCAGCCCCGTTGCACGGAATCGCGGCCGTAGGCAGACGCTTGAGAACCAAAGGTTCTGAAGCTCTGGTCGACATGACTGCTGCTCCATTGGTAATCGAGTCCGCAGTGTAGGCCTGAACGGCATGCAAGGAATTCGACGTAGTTCACAGTTATGTTAAACGGGCGCCTCGCGACGGGCGGCTACTGAACGACGGGTGATTCGCGGTCTTGCTGTTGGATCAGTGCGGCCGAGCGTGGCCGGATCGGTGACCGCCTAGAATCTTTGGTTCTCGTGTCGTGGGTCGAACTGGGCCGTTACCGATGGCCGGCCGCTTCGAGCTGGCGGCGGCAGGTTCCAGAGGGATCGGCTTACTTCGAGCGCTATTGGTGACGAGGTTTCCTATGCGCGGCTCGATGCGAAACTTCGGAGGCTCACGCGGCTCCTGACTCTCCACGATGAGCTGAAGCTCCGAGAAGCTCGCATGCAGAAACCAACGCACGGTCAGCAGTCCAAATGAAATACCGATCAGAGCGGTAGCCAACACGGCGAGCCCATAAACCAACTCCTCGGTCGCCCCGGCGGAAAGGAGCATGGGCAGGGGCAGTGCCTGCCAGAGAAAATAACAGACGGCGCCAAACAAGCTGCCCACTAGTGCGCCTCGCCATTGGATGGCCCACCAGATTCTAAACACGCTGCCCAATCTGAGATTCATTCCGGTCAGTGAGACTCCTACTGGACGCTACTATTGACATAAATCCACGTAGTGCCTGAGAAACCGATCACAGTTCTGACATAATCCCATCGAACCGAGCCTCGGCCGTCGGCGTCGTTGCTCAGTCTCCGAGTGGAGACTCTGTAATCCTCCCGAGCTTAGGCAGATTGAGGCCTAGTCGGCGCCTGACCATCGCTATGAGCGACCAGAGGAGGCTCCCGGCGAGCGAATAGTTCGATTGGAGGCATGAACTCGCCCGGCCGGGCAGAGTCCTGGATCAGGACCTTGAGTCGTTGGACGCATCGAGAAAATTATCGTTGAGCCTCTCCGGTCATCGGCTCCGAGCAGGCCTTGGAAAGAGAGGCGCGTATCTCTCTTCATATCCGACGCGACGGCCTTCCTCGTCGATGAATCCAATCGACACGGGGAAAAAATTCGGTGGCGGGGCGCCGGGAGGAGCGGTCGCTTCGATGATATAGAGGCGGTACTCGTGCCAATGCGCGGTTGCGTATGTGCGTGAGCCATCCTCCTGCAGGAGGTGAATCCGTACCCCTTCTACGTCACTAGTCTCGATCTGGCCCAGATACGTCACCTGGCCGCCGCGACCGACGACGCCGAAGGCGGCGTGAAGCATCGCGCCGCGAATATCGTTTGCCATCGCACCGTCGCAGTCTTGGCATCCCGACAAGAATGTCTCATACAGTGCCTCCGAGTCGCGCCAGTCGACGACAGTGACTGCGTACTCAGCAAAGTCATCCTCAGCACGATAAACGCGTGCAGGAAGCGTGACGCCTAATTCCGTCGTGTACGTGGTCTCTCGGATTGTCGGGGTAGTCGGAAAGTCAGCGCTGAATCGATCTTCGAAGGAGAGATACTGGCTCGAGTCCTGAGGCTGTGCGTTAGCCGTTTCCAGAGCCAAATACGGCGCAGCTGCCGCAATCGCTACCAGAAGAAGCCTGCCTCGCAACACGTTAATTCCAGGGCCGCTCTACGCCGTGTCCACGTGCGGGATCGCCGTGCATGGGCGTTACGAACCCGAGGACGCAGCCCGCAGAACCATCTCGTAGCGGGTGGCAGCGCGCGCCGACGCGATCGCCCGGTAGAAGGTGGTCTCTATTTACGCCTTCACCGGCAACCGCCGCTGGGCTGCCGCCTTCGAGAGCCCAAATTTGCACGTTTCCATCGTTGTCCTCGACATCGACGAAGACCCAAGCGTGCGGGTTAGTCCAGCGAACGCGCCGAATCGTGCCCTCCAGCGAGATCAAAGTGGAGATGTCATACATGCCTTGCGAGTGATGCGCGAAAACCGCTTGCATCGCGGTGGGCATGTAGAGCGCTGCAAGGAATATGAATGCTAGGCGCATATCTCAGAACTGATCGAGCCCTTCACTCAGTTCGATATAGACGCCGGACGGGTCCGTCAGAAACGCCAGAGCGATGTCCAGCTCCTCGATGACCCGATAGTCGACGTCGAATTTGATACCGCGTGCTTTGAGCTTGTTCACGAAGGCCTCGAGATTGTCGATCTCGAAGCCGATGTGATCGAGCGAGCGACCCTTGGTGCCGACGACCGGGTCTTCCGACGTTGCGAAGCTCATGTTCATGCCGGGCACGTTGGTCGTTGTCGGAATCCTTCCGCGGGGGCGAATCTCTAGATCGAACACATCGACGTACCAGTCGAGCAGGGACTCGTACTCCGGCGCCCGGTAGTGAATGTGATAACCCCAGACGTCTACCGGTAGCATCTGGTCTTCTTGCAGTTCGACCCAGACACCGTCGGGCATTGTCACGTACGCGTTAGGCTGGCCCTCGGAGCCGGTGAACTCTCGATCAACGGTATAACCCGCTGCGCGCCAGTCATCGAGGAATTTCTGCAAGTCGCGGATTTTGAATCCGAAGTGATTCATGACGGAGCCTTGCGTACCGCCGGTCGGTTCCTGCTCTCTGAGCGCGAGCAGAAATCCCGGAAACTTCACCAATTTCAGGTTGCCGCGCTGAATGACCTCACCGTCGAAATGCTCGGTCCAGAGCCTAGCGTGCTCGTCCGGGTCGGAGACGTTCAGATGGATGTGACCGAACGTGATCCCATTGTCGTTAGGAACGGCGAGTTGTGCGGATACGGGTGCCGATAAGACAACCGTGACCATCGCGCAAAATAATTTTCTCATTCTTAATCCCCCCACCTGGTGATCTTCTCAGTTTAGCGAAGTCGCCTCGCGTCTACGACCTCTGCAAGCGCTCTTCGGTCAGTTGCTATCGCCGACTTTCTCGAATAACTGCTTTTCGTCGTATAAGCTTCCGCGTTTCTAGGAGACCCGGCATGGCATCGATGGCCGTCTACGGTGTGACCCTGTTGGCGGTCGTATTTTGGGGTGCGACGCCCGTCGCGACGAAGGTCGCCGTATCGACGATCGATGCGGTCACGATCGGCGTGCTCCGCGCCATCATTGCCGGGCCGATTGCTGTCGCGCTTGCGCTTGCGCTTCGACTGCCGTTTCCGACGTCAGGACACGATCGCTTGCTCCTGGCGTTGTCCGGCATCACGAGCTTCGCGATATGGCCGGTGCTGCTCAGCGCCGGTATCGGTATGACCACGGCAACGCATGCAGGGCTGATTTTGGCACTCATTCCGATCGTCACGGGTCTGTTTGCGTCGGCAGTCGGCGCCGGCTGGCCACGCGTGCGCTGGTGGTTAGGTTCGTCGATCGCCGTGATCGGTACCGTCGGGTTGATCGCGCAAACGGCTCGCGATGTGGCCGGGGAGGCGTCGATCGTTGGCGATTTGATCATTTTTCTCGGCGTCATCGCGTGTGCGATCGGCTACATCGCGGGCGCAAAAACGACACCGGTCATCGGTACGTGGGCGACGACATTCTGGGGTATCGCACTGGCGGCCATCTTGCTCGTGCCTATTGCCGTAGCCCTACTCGGTAGAACGGATTGGTCGAGTGTCGACGCCCCCAGCTGGATCGGGATGTTCTATCTCGCGCTTTTCGGGACAATCGGGGGATACGTCGCCTGGTTCTGGGCTTTGGACCGCGGCGGCGTCACGCGCATTGCATCGTGGCAGCTCGCACAGCCCGTAGTCACCGTTACGCTCGCAGCGATCCTGTTGGACGAGTTGATTACGCTACCGCTGCTTGTCGTCGCCGCGTCGATCGTCGCGGGCACGGCGTGGGCGCAATGGCCCGATCGTCGGCGCTAGTTGCTGGCCACGTTCGCGGTGTGCGTATCAATCAGCTTGAATCGTGCGCAGATACTCCACGATACGGTCGATGAACTCGCGCGCGGCGCTTTCGGCGGTAATGTCGGCGCCTTCTTCGACCCAGAACTCATAGCCCCAGACGGGCATGAAGCGTGTGCCGTGCGCGACGACGAGCGAACGCCCGTCGATCGTTTGGCGAATGTCGTCGGCAGCGAAGCTGCCGTAACGCTCGGCGATGCGCGTCAAATCCGGGACGAGGGTGTTCAGTGTTGCGGCGACAGGCCCATCGCCACGGCCCGACTCACCGTGGCAGCTCGCGCAGAACCGTGCGAACAGCTCGCCTCCGCTAAGGTCCTCGAGGCCGAAAGGTTGTGCCGATGCCGGCGCGGCTGCCAGCAAGAGCAGTAAAGGAAAAATCCGTGTCATGCGTCTGCCGCCTCCGTGCAGTACTCGCCAGTGATCGTCACGCAGCAAGTTACGTTTGGCGAACGGCCGCTGTCAATCGGCCAATCTGCGGTCTGCCAACTATTCCGGCGCGGCGACGCCTTCTATGAGTACCAGAAAGCCGTCGCTGTTGTCCGTGCGTAGGGCGACGATCTCTCGATACTCAGGCGAGTCATAGAAAGCGCGCGCCGCTTCCTTCGATGGGAAACGTATGACGACGGTATTGTGTCCTGCCTGGCCTTCGACGACTTCGCTGTCGCGGTCGACAGCCAAGACCTCGGCACCGTGCGCGGCAAGCATCGGGCGCACGAGGGGCGGGTAGGCCGAGTAAACTTCCGCGTCGGTGATGCTGAAGTTTGCGACGACGTACGCACCCGCACTAGCCCCTTCCGATCCGATGTCTTGCGCACAGCCGGCTAGACAGAGTGCGGCAGCGAAGATCACCCATCCAAATACCGTTGTCTGTCTCATGAATGGTTACTTCCTTTGGAAACGACACTGGCCGCTCATTTGCCCGATCCCGAGAATATATCACCAGGGTCGGCGCAGCCTCGGCGGCGTGGCTCGACTCGACTTGTTCTGGAGGTGTAAGAAGGCGATCAAATACGCCCGTTTTTTTCAATTAAGTAATTGATAAATATGGGATTAGATGGCACTATACTGGATATTAATACAGTCCATGGATGGCATCATGAATGGAGAAGAAAAGCTCCAGGCCTATAGGGCCTCACAAGAGGGGCTCTCGCAGCTGGAGGCCGAAATCACCGAGCTCTGGGGCCACATCAACGCTGCTGGCTATCGGTTTTTGAAGCTTGTTGCCGAGTTCGATCGCCGAGAGGGCTATGCACGCCACGGTCTGGGCAATACGGCTCAGTGGCTCAACTGGCAGTGCGGTATCGGGGCTGTGGCCGCTCGGGAACGGGTCCGGGTCGCTCGAGCGCTGGTCTCTCTGCCTGAGACCCGTGCGGCGTTCGAGAAAGGTCAGATCTCCTACTCGAAGGTGCGTGCAATGACGCGTCTGGCAACGCCTGAGAACGAATCGAAGTTACTGAATATCGCCCTCTATGGCACCGCACATCACATCGAGTCGCTGGTACGCCGCTATCGTCGTGCACGGCGTGCGGAGGAGGCGGCCTGTTCTGAGGAGCTGCACCGAAATCGGTATCTACGGTTCTACTACGAGGACGATGGCGGGCTCACGATCCACGGCAAGCTGCCCGGTGAGCTCGGCGCACTCGTCAAGTAAGCCCTCGAGGCCGTCATGGACCAGCTCGAATCAGACGATCGGCCCGATGGGGGTTTAAATAAGAATAAGACTCAGTCTAATGTTTCAGCGGAAACATTTTCAGACGATTCAGCTCGCGAGCAGGTGACCGAACCGATAGCCGCACGGCGGGCCGATGCGCTCGTTGAGATCGCCCAACAGGCGCTGGGCTGTCGGGAAAATGACCTAGGCTCAGTGGCTGAGCGGTATCAGGTCGTCGTGCATATCGCTGAGGCGGCACTGACACAGCCCACTACGTCTGACACGGAGCGACTCCAGTGCTGTGAGGTCGAGGACGGCCCTAGTCTTGCGATCGATACGGCCAAACGCCTGGGCTGCGGCGGCGCACTGGTCGGACTGATCGAGGATCGTGACGGTAATCCGCTCGATATCGGGCGGCGCACACGGGCGATCCCACCGGCACTCAAACGTGCGCTCAAGGCCCGCGACGGCGGTTGTCGGTTTCCGGGCTGTACACACACACGATTCACCGAGGGGCATCACATCAAGCACTGGGCCAATGGTGGGGAGACGAAGCTCGATAACCTCGTTACGCTCTGTCGCTTCCATCATCGGCTCGTGCACGAGGGTGGCTTTGGTCTCACGGCGACCGATGATGGCGTATTCATATTCACGCGACCGGACGGCAGTCGTATTTACGACGTCGGGCCTGAAACGGCTGGGGCGGTGTTACCGCTGTTCGAAGCCAATCGTCAAAGCGGGCTAGACATCGATGCCGAGACGGCCGGGTGTCGCTGGCAGGGCGAGACGATGGACTATTTCATGGCGGCCGAAGCGATCTACCGCGCCGATCATCCCGAAGAATTTCCGCCGAATCCGCTACGGGGCGGCGGCCGAGTGTAAGCAGCTACAACGATTCGACGACGCACTCGTAGTGCAGCAACGTCAGTCATCGTCGTAACTCGCAACGACTGCCATCGCAAGATTTCTGTGTACTGTTCAATCTAGTAATGCCGGATAGATCAGGCTTGGAATTAGCTGACGGTAATACCCTCGAATCTGACCGCCTGCCTGGCTCATGAATACGATGACCAGTTCTTCTTCTGGATCTACCCAAAACGCCGTTCCCGCGGCGCCGGCCCACTTGAAATCGCCCCGCGACCCAATCGTTGACCCGAGGCCTGGTGACCGCCGAACAGCGACGCCTAATCCATATCCATGGCCATATGCCTGAGAGATGTACGATGCGTACAGGCGGCTAAGGTCAATGTCTGAACCCATTTGATCGGACGTCATGTGCTCGACGGTCTTTGGCCCGAGCACCCTGTTGCCATCGAAAACTCCGCCGTTCAACAGCATTTGAGCAAATACTAGATAGTCTCGTGCGGTCGATACCAGGCAACCGCTGCCACAGTCGATGCCCCGAGCGGTGGAGTGATCTCGCGCCTCTTGATCGGCCCCGGAGATCGGGTCCTTCGGCAACGGCCTTGCTTGCCTCGCCGCCTTGTCCGCCGGAATTTGAAACGAGGTATCAACCATTCCAAGCGGTTCGAAGATTTCGTCGAATAGAAACTCGAAAATGGATTTCTTGGTTATGCGTTCGATGATGATCCCGAGAATATCGAATCCAGGCCCGTACTCGTAAGTCGTTCGCGGTTGATAACGTAGTGGGAGCTTCGATAGTGCTCCGATAAATTCATCTTCCGTCAGTGCTTGTCGAACCAATGAGCGCGGATATCGAGCATGCAGCGCGTCGCTCCCTTGAGCTCCAGTGACAAAGCCGGACGTATGACGCATCAAATCTTGAATCGTAGGTTGCCGAAGCGCGGGCTCCGTCTTGGTGCCGGAGTCATCGATTGCGACCACGCGATCAGCGAGCTCGGGCAAGTAGGAGCCCACAGGCTCGTCCAGTAACAACAAACCTTGCTCGTATAGCGTCATCGCTGCAACAGCAAAGATCGGTTTCGTCATCGACGCTATCGAAAAGATTGCGTCTTCTCGCATAGGGATGCGTTCGGCCCAGTCTTGGTAGCCGAGAGCCTCAAAGTAGGCGAGCTTGCCGCGCCGCGCGACACCGACTACGGCGCCGGGCAAATTACCGACTTCAATCTCTCGCTCGATTACACTGCTGAGCCGCTCGAGTTGATCTGACGATAGCCCTACGGACTCTGGATGAGCCTCTGATAGAAACTGGGCACTCGTCGTCACGGTCCAGAGTCCAATAATCAGTACAGCAGCAACACGCGCAAGCTTCATAACGCTTCCTATAAACATAGGCACATCCACGCAGACCCGGCGCTGCGATGTTTGTCGCAGCTCGATACCTGAAAAGGGTTCACGGCAGCGCTTCCGCGCGTCCTTCGTGCCAGCGCACTTCCAAATCCGGTCCTCGGGGAGGGGCGTTGGCGTCTCTTGGCCGAAACAGCTCATAGACCAACGAGCCGTCCTCAACTTGGGTGCTTTCGATAACCCGCACCGGCTCGAATGCATCCGGCGCCGCCGCAGCCGTCTCGCGGACCTGCGCGGGCACCGACGACCAAGGAATATCGCGCTGAATTTCGAGCACGGCCCAGGCGCCGTTCATCTGCACCATGTCGACCTCGACTTCGTCGCCGTTAGGCATCGTGCCGGTGACCTCGAATTGATTACCGCTGGCGTTGAGCTCGCCACTAACAATTTCGATCCCCGGCGCCGAAGCCGCGACGATTGCAGCCA
>JAHEEN010000327.1 GCA_024640685.1 Rhodospirillaceae bacterium | reverse complement strand
CCGGCGCCGTCTGCCAGAACATCCTGATCGCCGCGCAATCTCTAGGGTTCGGCGCGCAGTGGGTGACCGGCTGGCCTGCTTACCACGCCGATATCCGCGTCGCGCTCAGCCACGACGCCGACACCGACATCGTCGGATTCATTCATATCGGCACACCGGCGAATCCGCCGAACGAGCGCCCGCGCCCGGACCGCGATGCCGTCGTCAGCGAGTGGCGGCCGGACGACGCGGTCTAAGAACCAGATTCAAGGGTCACGTACAGGGCGACAGTGAGTGGGGCTTGGTTGCGGAGACGCCATGAACCCGTCCGTGGGGGCTCGGCGGCCGCCATCCCTGGCGGCCGACGCTCCGCAACCAAGCCCCACTCACTATCGCCCCCTACGCGTCGGCGGCCGCTGAGATTTCAGCGCTCGCTGAGGACACTCGCCCCAGCGCGGCGCTCCACACGGCGCCGCTATACGACCTCTGCTACCATCGAACGCCATTGCATGAGATGCCGCACACCGCGCGGCAGGTGACCGCCATGCGGATTCGTCTTACGTTACTGGTCTTTGTCGTTCTACCCACTCTCGCTCAGGCGCAGGAAACCCCTGCGCCGTTGATCACGTACCCGACGCATACCGAAACGCTAGCCAACGGTCTGAAGACGATCGTCATCAGCATGCCGGGTACCGGGCTCGTAAGCTACTGGTCGATCGTGCGCACGGGCTCACGTGACGAGGTCGAGCCGGGGCATACGGGCTTCGCTCACTTCTTCGAGCACATGATGTTTCGCGGCACGGAGCGGTACCCGGCGGATGCGTACAACGACGAGTTGACGGCGATCGGCGCTAGCCGCAATGCGTATACGACCGACGATCTAACGGCGTACTACATCTCGGTCGCCGCCGAGGATCTCGAGCTCGTCATGGATTTGGAGAGCGACCGGTTTCGCAATCTAGCGTATCCCGAGAGCGATTTCCGCACCGAGGCCGGCGCCGTCTACGGCGAGTACCGCAAGAACGTCACGAACCCATTGTTCGCGATGTACGAGGCGCTGCTCGATGCAGCGTTCGAGACGCACACGTACGGTCATACGACGATGGGATACGAAGAGGACATCGCGGCGATGCCGTCGATGTACGACTACTCGCTCGGCTTCTTCTCGCGCTTCTATCGGCCCGACAACACGATCTTGCTGATCGTCGGCGACGTCGAAGCGGAGCCGACGATGGCGCTCGTCCGCGAGCGTTACGGCGATTGGCAAGCCGGCTATGCGGCACCGGCTGTGCCCGAGGAGCCCGAGCAAACAGAGCCGCGCCGCATCGATGTGAGCTTCGACGGCCGCACGCTGCCGATCGTCGCGATCGCCTACAAGCTCGATGCGTTCGATCCGGCGAATCGCGGTCGTGTCGCTGCCGATTTGCTGGTAGAGACGGCATTCGGCTCGACGAGCGACATCTATAAGCAGCTCGTCATCGACGAGCAGGTCGTCGAGTTTCTAGCCGCCGATGCGGACCGTAACCGCGACCCGGGGCTGTTGATGATCTACTCGCGCGTCAAGGACCCGGAGCGCGTCGACTACGTGCTCGACGCAATCGAGGCGACGACCGAGCGCTACAAGACGACACCGGTCGAGATCGATTCGCTCGCAGCATTGAAGTCGCGCTTACGTTACGGCTTCTTGATGGGATTGGAGACGCCCGACGCCGTTGCACGCGGCCTCGCGCGCATGATTGCAATCGCCGGCGACCTAGAGCCGGTCGAGGCGCTGTACCAGGTTTACGAGACGATGACGCCGGCCGACGTCCAACGCGCCGCCGAGACGTATTTCGATACGAACAAACGCACGATTGCCGTGCTGCGGGCGGCGCAATGATCGGCACACGCACTGCAATCGCCGTGGCGCTTGTCGCGTCGGCGGCCTGCACGAACGACGCCCCGACAACCGTCGAATCGCAGAACGTTTCGCCTGACAGTGCGCCGAGCCCGGTCGTGCTGTTGCCCGTGGCTAGCGACCCGACGATCGCGTTCTCGATCAGCTTCGGCGTTGGCTCGCAGGACGATCCAGTCGGCAAGGAAGGCCTCGCGTACTTGACCGGTCAAATGGTGGCCGACGCGTCGACTGAGGCGAACGCCTACGATGCGATCCTCGAAGCGCTCTACCCGATCGCATCCGGTTACTCGGCGCGCGTCGACAAAGAGCTCACGACAATCACTGGGCGCACGCACCGCGACAACGTCGCGGTGTTCTTTGGACTGCTGACCGACGCGTATCTACGACCGGCGTTCGCAGCCAGCGATTTCGAGCGCATCAAGAACGACACGATCAACTATCTCGAGAACACGTTGCGCTTTTCGTCGGACGAGGAGCTCGCAAAGGCCGTGTTGACGGACGCCGTGTTCGCCGGCACGCGCTACGCACATCCGATCGAAGGCACGCTCGCGGGGCTTGCCTCGATCACGCTTGCCGACGTCTCCGAGTTCTATCGCACGCATTACACGGCGGCGAACGCGACGCTAGGCCTCGCCGGCGGTTTCGACAATGCGCTCGTCGCCGACTTTGAAGCAACGCTCGCAGAATTACCCGCGGAGGCCGCGCCAACCGATCCGGCAGTCGAGTCCGCTGCGATCGATGGCACACGCGTCGTACTCATAGACAAGGAAGGCGCCGACGCATCGATCAGCTTCGGCTACCCACTCGACGTCAAACGCGGCGAGCGCGATTTCTATGCGCTGTGGAT
>JAHEEN010000326.1 GCA_024640685.1 Rhodospirillaceae bacterium | reverse complement strand
TGTCGGCGAGGCGCTCGCGCATTCCGTAGATGTCGAGACCCAGCTCTCCGGCTTTGAGCCGCTGCCGCGTCGCCGCCTCCTTCTCCTCGCGCGCTCGGCACTTGTCGAGGATGTCCTCGGCGGAGGCAAGCGGCACGATACAGACTCCGTCGTCGTCGGCGACGACGATGTCGCCGGGACTGACGCGCTGGCCCGCGCAAACGACCGGGCGGTTGACGTCGCCGATCGTCTCCTTGACGGTCCCCTGCGCGAACACGCGCTTCGACCAGACCGGAAAGCCAACGTCCGTCAAATCGCGGACATCGCGTACGCCGGCGTCGATGATCAGCCCGACAACGCCGCGTGCGATCAACGAGCATGCGAGCAGCTCCCCGAAGTAACCGGCGTCGGAGTAGGACGTCGGCGCGACGACCAACACGTCGCCGGCTTGGCATTGCTCGACAGCAACGTGAATCATCCAGTTGTCGCAAGGCGGCAGACTGACGGTGACCGCGGGCCCGGCAACGTGCGCGCCCGAGTAGATCGGCCTGATATCGGGCCCCAACAAGCCGCTGCGGCCTTGCGCTTCGTGCACCGTCGCTACACCGAAGCCGGCGAAAGCAGCGACGGTTTGTTCTGTCGGCCTGCGTATATTAGTAACAACAACGCTCATGGCACCCTCCGGCACAACGAAGCGAGAGTATCCGATTTTTGCGGCCGGCGTTCCATGTCGATGCCGCCGCTACTTTCAGCAAATAGCGCGAGCCTGCGCGTATCACTCATATATACTTCTCCGCCCTCGCCACGACATTACGGTCCACTCATCGAATGAGCCTACACGTCGCACTGAATCATAAGACGCTCTACGACTACGACCGTAGCGTTGCGCTCGGACCGCAGGTCGTGCGCCTCCGGCCGGCACCGCACAGCCGTACGCCGGTGCTGAGCTACGCGCTCAAAATCGAGCCCGAGGGCTATTTCCTGAACTGGCAGCAGGACCCGCACAGCAACTACTTGGCGCGAATCGTTTACCCCGATCCGGTCGAGCGGTTTCATATCGAGGTCGACCTCGTCGCCGACATGGTCGTCTTCAATCCGTTCGATTTTTTTCTCGAGCCCGAATTCGAGCAATTTCCGTTTGCGTATGAAGCGGACGTGAAACCGGATCTCGAGCCCTACTTGCAGACCGAGGTCGTCGGACCACGTGTCAAGGAATGGATCGCCGCTGCCAGACAGCGAACTGCGGTCCCGACCGTGGACTATCTCGTCGACCTCAATCGGCGGCTGCAGGCCGACGTCGGCTACGTGATCCGGATGGAGCCTGGGATTCAGTCACCCGAGCAAACGTTGACGCTACGGTCGGGATCGTGTCGCGACAGTGCGTGGCTACTCGTGCAGATTCTGCGCCACCTCGGCATTGCGAGCCGGTTTGCTTCCGGCTATTTGATACAGCTCACGCCCGACGTCGAGTCGCTCGACGGTCCCTCGGGCACTGATAAGGACTTTACCGACCTTCACGCGTGGTGCGAGGCCTACGTGCCGGGTGCCGGCTGGATCGGTCTCGATCCGACCTCGGGTTTGCTCGCAGGCGAGGGTCATATCCCGTTGGCCTGTGCACCGCATCCGACGAGCGCGGCCCCGATTACCGGCATGGTTGGCGAGTGTGAGACTGCGTTTCGCCACGAGATGCGCGTCACGCGCATCCTCGAGACGCCGCGCGTCACGAAACCGTACTCCGACGGCCAGTGGCAAGCGATCGACGAATTCGGTCACGAGCTAGACAAGGAGCTCGCGGCAAACGACGTTCGTCTGACGATCGGCGGCGAGCCCACGTTCGTCGGTATCGACGATCCCGATGCCGCCGAATGGAACACGGCCGCGACGGGCCCGACGAAACGCGCGCGTGCAGTCGACCTCATCCAGCGTCTCAAGAAAAGGCACGCGCCCGACGGGCTGCTGCATTTCGGGCAAGGCAAATGGTACCCCGGCGAACAGCTGCCGCGTTGGGCGTTCTCGCTGTACTGGCGGCGTGACGGCAAACCGTTTTGGTCACAGCACGATCGCGTTGCACAGGAGACCGAGGATTACGCTCCTACCGTGGAGCAGGCTCATTCGCTATTGGCCGGCATTGCGATGCGGCTCGAGGCGAGCCCCGATGCGATCACCGACGTGTACGAAGATCCCTGGCACTTCATCGACCAAGAACGCAAGCTTCCCGAGAACCTCGACGCGGCGACGAATGAACTCGACGATCCGATGGAGCGCGACCGCATGGCGCGCGTGTTCGAGCGCGGTCTCGGGAAACCAGTCGGCTGTCTGCTGCCGCTGCAACGCTGGAACGCCGCGGATAAAACACGTCGCTGGCGCTCCGAGCCGTGGAGCACCCGGTCGGGCAAGCTGTTTCTCTTACCGGGCGACTCGCCGGTCGGGTTCCGCCTACCCCTACCGTCTTTGCCGCACATCGCGCCGCTCGAGTACCCCTACATCATCTCGAGCGACCCGACTGCCGAACGCGGTGAGCTGCCGGTGCCGGAGGCGCGACACCAGCCATTCTTGCGGGGCCAAGCCGGCGAAGGCTCTGCGGAGAGTCCGCAAACGATCGTCGGCCAAGCGCCCGTGGGCGATGGCGGCGCAGTTCGCGCGGCGCTCGCAGTGGAACCCCGAAACGGCCGGTTGTGTATTTTCATGCCGCCGGTCACCGAACTCGAAGACTATTTGGATCTCGTTGCTGCGATCGAGGATGTG
>JAHEEN010000325.1 GCA_024640685.1 Rhodospirillaceae bacterium | reverse complement strand
GAGCGCTTCGGCGTCCCGGTTCGCTACGTGCTCTATAGCCACCATCACGCCGATCATGCGTCGGGTGGCGCCGTTTGGGCGGACACGGCCATCTTCGTCGGCCACGAGAACATGCTGACTCAGCTCGAGCTACCGCCGAGCGACACGCCGCTGCCACCCGAGCTCGCGTCTCTCGATCTCGATGGCTCAGGCCAGCTCGAGCGCGCCGAGACCGGCGATTGGAGAGGCTTCAATCCGACGACTCGCGGTGCGTTCGCGCTCAACGGTTTCATCGACCGCATCTTCGACTTCTACAACGCCAACGGCGACGATGCGCTGAGCGGTGCCGAGCTCGAGCGAGGCCCGGTCATCGACGTGCGCCCGCCGGACCTGACGTTCAGCGACAAGCTGACGGTCAGCCTGGGCGGTCGAACGGCCACGATGATCTACACCGGATCGCACACGCACACCGACGACATGAGCATCGTGATCTTCCCCGCTCAAAGCGTCGGCTACATGGTCGATTTCATCAGCATCGTGCGGCCGCCGCGATGGATCAGCGGCGATCAGCCGCTACATACGTGGCTCGATGCAATACGCATCGTCGAAGCGCAGGACTTCGATACCGCGGCCCCCGGCCACGGCACCGTCGGCAGCAGTGAGTACGTGACGCTGTTTCGTGAGTATCTCGAGCAACTGCGCGACGAAGTCAGCGCCGGCATAGCCGCCGGCGAGACCGTCGAAGCGCTACAGCAGCGCATCTACATGGACGAGTACAGCGACTGGATCAGCTACGACGATTTCCGGCCGCAAAACATTGCGGACATGTATCGGCTGCTGACGACCGAAGGCCCTTAGCGGGGTATCGCGCTCGCCGCTTGCTTACTCGACCCCCTCGATCTCGGCGCCGCCGCCTCCTGGATCTAGGGAGGCGAGATAGACCGAGATGTACATCATGTCCTCGGCCGACAACGCCGCAACGATGGGCGCCATCACAGCGCTTTGCCGCGTGCCCTGCTTGAAGTCCCAGAGCTGGCGCATCGTGTAGCTCGCTGTGCGGCCGACGATGCTCGGGAAGTCGCCGAGTCCGCGCAGCTCAGGGCCGTGGCAAGCCCCACAGGCAATTCCGCCGCCACCGGCGACGAGCGCCTCGCCCGCCGCTAGGCTTCCGACCGGAGCGTACGTGACCCACGTGTCACGCGGATCCCGGCTCATCTCAGTGCGGTCCGGATTCTCCGGTACCTCGATGACGCGCATGCCGAGCTCCATCGGCGGCGCGCCTTCGACCGGCAGCATCAAGCCGTTCGTCGTCGTGCGCACTTGGGGCGCTTGGTCGCTCTCGACGACGCGGATCATCTTGCGCAACGGGATAGACGAATAGTACGCGGCGATCTCGCGGCGCTCTGCGTCGCTGAGGCTCGCGGCGATCATTGCCATCTCGTTCGTATTCGCCTTGCGGATGTCGGCGCTGCGCCGGTTACCGGCGGCGAACGCCTCGAGCTGCTGCAGGAAATAGCCTTCGGTCAGGCCCGCGACATGGCCGTTCTCCATCTTGCCTTGGCCGTTCGGGTAGTGGCACAGCGCGCACGCGCGCACGCCTGCGCTTTCCTTGCCGTGCGCGACGATATCCGGCATCTGCGGGTGGTCGCCCGGATACCAATCTGCCGGACCGAAGTTTGCATACGCTTCGTTGCGCGTAAACGTCCTATCGGTATCCGGCAGCGAATGCTTGATGCCGTCGTCGGGCACCGGGTTCCCCTGATAGGCGCAGTCGATCGGGCGCGAGCCATCCGGGCACGGCGGCGCCGTGCGCGAGTCCGGGCCGAGCGGCTCGAGCTGGCCGTACGCCCAGTCGGGCCAATCCGGGCCATGTTGCGCGAATGCCGCGCTACCCAAAATCATGGAGCCAATGACACTGACGCACGCGTAGATAAGTTTATTGTCCATTATTCCTCCGCCGACGATGCTCAAAGCCGACGCTAAAACGACGGCGGCGGCCGCAAGGACCGCCGCCACCCAAGACTAAGAGCCGACTCGCGTCGATCAGGACTCCGGCGCTGTGAGCTTGATCAGCGTGCCCTTGCCGCCGCGCCCCTCGCGCCCGTCCTCGAGCAGCCAAAGCGCACCGTCAGGTCCCTGCTCAACTGCGCGAATGCGACGACCCATTTCGAATCGCTGCGCTTCGTGAGCCGAATCACCGTTGAACTCGACTCTGACGAGCGCCATCGACGACAAGCCGCCGATGAATGCATTGCCCTTCCACTGTGGGAACTCGTTTCCGCTGTAGATCACGAGGCTCGACGGCGAGATCACGGGATTCCACCAAACGGCTGGCGCCGCGAAATCGGGACGCGTGTCGTGATCGGGAATCGGCGTGCCGTCGTAGTGGTCGCCATTCGAGACGATCGGATAACCGTAATTCGCGCCGGGTTCGACGCGATTGAGCTCATCGCCACCCATCGGCCCCATCTCGACGTCGTACAGCTGGCCGGAAGCATCGAACGCAAGCCCGAGCAGATTGCGGTGGCCGAGCGACCAGATTTGCGCTGTCACCCCGCCGCGCGAGTAGAACGGATTATCCTGCGGCACCGAGCCGTCGTCGTTGAGGCGAATGACCTTGCCGAGGTTGCCGCTCATATCCTGCGCGGGATCGAATTTTTGCCGCTCGCCGGAGCTGATAAACAGATACCCGTCCGGACCGAACGCGATACGATGGCTGTAGTGGCCTTGTCCCGGGACCTTTGGATCCTG
>JAHEEN010000119.1 GCA_024640685.1 Rhodospirillaceae bacterium | reverse complement strand
TGGGCTCGGGTCTAGTCGAATCAGTATCCATCAGCAGCGCAATCGGAAATAACTCGGGACGAACGGCGGTCTGATCGGTCATGAGCGATGACTCAGCAATCATGACCGCGTTCGCCATCATCGTTTTCGGCTGGCCGAGCGCCGTTGTCGGGGCCGCTGTGTTGGTCGCGGGCGTTGTCAGCCGCAAGCGCTGGTTGACCGCGCTCGGCGCGCTCGCGGCATCTGGATTCTGCCTGTTCGTTGCGTCGTACCCACCGCCCGCGCGTTGGCTCGGGCTAGCCGCGTTCGCGGCTAACTGGCTTGCGGTACTCGCAGTTTCCCGCCAGGCCGTGGCCTGGGCCGGCGTGGCACTCGTGCCGCATATCATCACGACACTGCTCGTCGGATATGTCGTTCTAGTAGAGTAACCTTCTACCGTGCCACTGCTATGTATTACTTCGCCTACGGGTCCAACATGCTCACGCGCAGGCTCAATGCGGCCGAGCGCGGGCCGTCGGCGCGCGCGATAGCCGTCGGCTCGTTGCTTGGGCGGCAGTTACGGTTCCACAAAGTCGGTCTCGACGCTTCGGGCAAGTGTGATATCGCGCCGTCCGATGTAACGGTGGACTGCGTCTACGGAGTCGTGTTCGAGATCAGTCGCGCTGAGAAGCTCGCGCTCGATCGGCTCGAGTGCGCCGGCGGCGGGTATCGCTCAATGGCGATCAGTGTACAAGTCGCGAGCGAAGCGGTTGCCGCGGAGACTTACGTTGCGCAGCGGATATCGCCCGAGCTCAAGCCATTTCACTGGTACAAGGCACTCGTCATTGCCGGCGCCATCGAGCACGGTCTGCCTGCAGACTACGTCGACCGGCTGCGTGCGGTCGCGTCAATCGAGGACCCTGACGAGGCGCGATGGCGGAGCCACCGTGCGCTGCTAGAGCCGAGCTGAGTCCGGCTTCTTCTGGCCTCATCCGAACGGCAACCGCTCCCGTCGTGCATAATGAGGGACCTGGTTACTGACTACTAATTATTGATAACCACGTGAAAGTTCTCGAGAGGTTGAGTCATGGTCAAACTGCGTGCGTGCCTCGGCGCCACAATTATTGCGTCCGCCGTCGCAGGTTGTGCCGAGGATGCTGCCGAGCAAGCGTCCGCGCCGGCTGCGCCGCCGATGACTGAAGCAGAGTCGCTGCCCACCGATAACCCGTTCGCCGCACCGAGTACGCTCGAGTTCGAGTTTCCGCGATTCGATTTGATCGAGGATAGTCACTACATGCCAGCCTTCGAGGCCGGTATGCAGGCGCAGCTCGACGAGATCGCCGCGATCGCCGCCAACGGCGACGCGCCGACAGTCGATAACACGCTCGTGCCGTTGGAGACGTCGGGCCGGCTGCTCGACCGCGTCGCGAGCGTGTTCTACGGTGTCGCCGGCGCGCATACGAACGACACGCTGCGCGAGATACAAGCCGAGATCGCGCCGCGCATGGCCGCGCATAGCGACGAGATTCTCCTCAACGAACAGTTGTTCGAGCGCGTTCGGGCGATTTACGAGCAGCGCGAATCGCTCGGCCTCGATGCCGAGACACTACGTCTCATCGAGGAGACCCATAAGGATTTTGTCCGTGCCGGCGCGGCACTGTCGTCGGATGACAAAGAGCGCCTACGCGCGATCAATGCCGAGCTTGCGGAACTGCGCACGCAATTCGAGCAAAACGTGCTCGATGCGGGTAACGCAGGTGCGATCGTCGTCGACGATGTCGCGATGCTCGCAGGGCTGTCGGACGCGCAGATCCAGACGGCGGCCGAGGCCGCCGCAAGCCGCGAGTCCGAAGGGCAGTATGCGATTCCGCTGTTGAACACGACACAGCAGCCGCTGATGTCGGTGCTCGAGAACCGCGCGCTGCGCGAGCGCATGCTCGAGGCATCGATGGCGCGTGCGAACGACGGTGGTGAGTTCGACAATCTCGAGATCGCGGGCCAACTCGCGCGACTGCGCGCCGAGCGCGCGCAGCTGTTGGGCTACGCGACCCACGCCGACTACATTCTCGCGGACCGTACAGCCGGGACGATCGACGCCGTCAATACTCGGCTCGCCGAGCTCACGCCGGCGGCTGTCGCCAACGCTCGCCGCGAAGCCGTGGACCTGCAAGCATTGATCGACGCCGAAGGTGGCGACTTCGAGCTTGCTGCTTGGGACTGGGATTTCTACGCGGAGAAGCTGCGCCGCGAACGGTACGCGTTCGACGACAACGAGCTCAAGCCATATTTCGAGCTCAATCGAGTGCTCAACGACGGCCTGTTCTTCGCTGCAAATAAGATCTATGGGCTGACTTTCTCGGAGCGCACGGATCTACCGGTCTATGAGGATACCGTCCGCGTGTTCGAGGTATTCGATCACGATGGCTCGACGCTCACATTCTTCATATTCGATGCCTATGCGCGGCCGAGCAAGCGCGGCGGCGCTTGGGCTCGCGCTTACGTCAGTCAGTCGAGGTTGCTGAATACGAGGCCGGTCGTCGCCAATCACACGAACATTACCAAGCCTGCTGACGGTGAGCCTACGCTGTTGACGTTCACCGAGGTCAACACGATGTTCCACGAGTTCGGTCACGCGCTACATGCGATGTTCTCCGACGTTACGTACCCGTCGTTCTCGGGAACGGCCGTGCCGCGCGATTTTGTCGAGTACCCATCACAGGTCAACGAGATGTGGGCGGTCTGGCCCGATGTGTTACGCAACTATGCGCGCCATTATGAGACCGACGAGCCGTTGCCGCCGGAGTTGCTAGAACGTTTCCTGGCAGCCGAGAACTTCAATCAAGGCTACTCGACGACCGAGTACCTTGCCGCGTCGATTATCGATCAGGCGTTACACCAACTTGCGCCGCAAGACGTGCCATCCGCCGACGAGATCATGGCATTCGAATCCGCGACGCTCGCGGCCGCCGGCGCCGACCTCGACATCGTCCCGCCACGCTACCGTTATCCCTATTTCTTGCACGTGTTCAGCTATGCGTACTCGGCTGCCTATTACTCCTACGTCTGGAGCGAAGTGTTCGATGCCGATACTGTCGAGTGGTTCAAGGAGAACGGCGGCATGACACGCGAAAACGGTCAACGGCTTCGCGACCGCCTGCTGTCGAAGGGCGGCAGCTTGGATCCGATGGCGATGTATCGAGACTTCCGCGGTCGCGACGCCGACGTGCGGCCGCTGCTAGAGCGCCGCGGTCTCTTGTAGCCCAGGCTAGGCTAGTAGCCTGCGTCGCCGCGGCAGCCGATCAGCTGCGCGAGCGCTGCCGGGCGGCCGTCGGGGTCCTCGCAGAGGCTCTCACGGTAGTAGAGCACGCGCAGACCGGCGGCGAGACCCAACAGCTCATTCGGATCCATCCGATAGGCCGGGTTCGTCGGCCCGACGACTTTGTGGTGCGTGCGCAGATGCTCCTCGCAGAGCAGATAGCCGCCGTCGTTGAGCAGCTCGATGAGCTCGGCGACGAGTACCGGATGCGTATATCGCACCATGACGATCACGTCGTAGCGGCGCTCGGCCGGTAGCTCGGCTTCGAGATCCATCTGCGCGAAGTCGACCGACAGACCGCGTTCGTCAGCTGCGCTGCGCGCCCGCTCGAGCGCGACCGACGAAATATCGATACCCTCGACCGCGTAGCCGTGCTCGGCGAGCAATAGCGAGTTGCGCCCGGCGCCGCACGCGACATCGAGCGCGCGGCCGCGCGGTAGCTTGTCGATCCATTCGGCCAGCAACGGCGTCGGCCACGGCCGCGCCGCATAGGCGCCCGACGCGTAGCGGTCGTCCCATTTTTTGCGGTCGGTATCGCTCATGAGTCGGTCACATCAGGCCATGTAACGCCCGTCGCTGACGTGCACGGTCTGGCCGGTCACGTACGTGTCCTGCGGCGAGGAGAACGCGAGCACGACGCGCGCGACATCTTCGCATGTGCCGCGAGCGAACGCCTCGTCACCATGAAAATGCGCGTGCGGCTGACCGGCTTTGCGCGTCGTCTCGATCATGCCGGGCACGATGCAGTTTGCGCGAATACGGCCTTGGCCCTCGGCTGCGAGCGCGCGCGTGAGCCCGGCGATACCCGACTTGGCGGCAATGGCGTGCGCCCGATCCTTGGCCGGTCGATGCGCACTCAAGCCTCCGATGTTGATGATCGCGCCCTTGCGGTCCTCCGGCAGTCTGCGAAACAGCTCGCGACAGGCGACGAACGGCCCCGTCAGCATGATCGCGAAGACCGCGTTCCAGGATTCGACCGTGATGTCGGTAAGCGGCTCGTGCGGTCGGTACCCTGCGCTATTGACGAGTATCGATACGGGTCCGAGCTTGCGCTCGACCTCGTCGAAGACCTCGAGCACCGCAGCCTCGTCGGCGACGTCCGCGATGTAGCCGATCGCGCCATCGCTGTCGCTACCGAGCGCGTTGAGCGCGTCGTCGAGCGCAGCACGGTCGGAGCCGCCGACAATTGCAACGTTCGCGCCGGCACTCTTCAGAGCCTGTGCGACGCTCAAGCCGATGTTCTTAGTTCCGCCAATGATGAGCGCCGTCTCGCCCGTCAAATCGACATTCCAGTTCATTTATGCGATTCCGTGGTCAGCGCTGTCGTCGATACGATCGAAGACTACGACGCGAGCAATGCTGTCAGCGCTTGCACCGACTCGAGATCCTCGAGAGTGCGAACCGTCTCTACGATTTGCTCGGTCTTGTCGTCAGGCCAGCGCGCAAATTCCGTGCAACCACGGAACTTGTCGGCCGCCTCGTCGTAGGTCATCGGGTTGGCCGGGCTGCCTTTGCCGAAGTCCGCGCGTCCCGAGATCGTGCGCCCGTCCTGCATGTGGATGTCGATGATCGTCGTCATCTTGTCATAGCCCGCTGCCTCGGCCTCCGGGTGCACGTGGAAGTTGACGCGCGCAAGCATCGCTTGAACGTCCTCGCGATTGACGACCTCGTCGGTGAACTCCGGCAGCGCGCCGCGCCGCTCGAGCAACAGGATCGCCATGCAGAACTCCATCGAGAACTTCGCCTGCAGCTCGTTCTTCGGCTGATGATGGATTAACGCATTGGGCATGTTGTGGTTCGTGCCGACGTCGATGTGATCGACGTCCTCGGGCTTGATGTCGTGCTCGAGAATCAGCTCGAGCATCTTCGTCATGCCGGGATGCGTCAACGAGCCGGATGGATTGGGTTTGATCGAGACGCCCGGATTGACGAACGTCCATGGGTTACCGAGCTTGCCGCGAATCGCATCGAGATCGAAGCCGCCGCCGTGCGCTTGGAAGAATCCGCGCGGCGACTCGAGGATGCCGAGCGCCGCGGTCCAGCCGGCGCTGACGAGATCTGCCGCAATGATGCCGGCTTCCGCTGCACGCCCGGCATGGAACGGCTTGGTCATCGTGCCGAAGTTCTCACGCAGGCCTGCCGCTTGGCTCGCCGCCATGCTCAGCGTGCGCAGCGTGGGATTCATATCGAAGCCGTAAAGCTTGGCCGCAGCACTCGCCGACGCGAATACGCCGCACGTGGCCGTTGCATGGAAGCCGTGCTGATAGTGGCGCGGCGAGATCGCCTCGGCCACTTTCGTCTCGACCTCGAGGCCAACGTTGTAGGCCAACAGTAGATCCTTGCCCGAGGCGTTCCTGGTCTCCGCGATCGCGAGCGCGGCTGGCAGGCATGGCGCCGTCGGGTGTGTCAGTAGACCATAGACACGATCTTTCGCGACCGCCAGCTGCGTGTCGTCGTAGTCATCCGCATGCACGCCGACGCCATTTGCGAAAGCCGCGAAACGTTCCGGCACGCGTTGTGTCGTGCCGATCACGGTTGCGTCGCCGGACAGATTCTGCGCGCTCAGGTAGTTCTGTATTATTCGGCCGCTTTCTGCGACTGAACCGGACAGCGCGAGGCCGAGACCGTCGAGTATCGATTTCTTTGCGAGATTAAGCACGTCGCGCGGCAGCGCATCGAACTCGGTCTCGATGACGAAGCTGGCAACTTCCTCTGTCAGGTGCTCTCCGTGGCGCGACGTAATGTCGGGCGTGTAATGCTTGATGTCCGACTCGGCGGTTTGACTCATGAAGATTCTCCGTTTATCGAAACCCTGCGGCTGACTGCCGCGTGAGGCGCTCGGTCACCGAGACCTGCGGCGCCTGATGAACCCACGCACCGGCGCGTTGAGCACGCTGATTAGCGCGAGCGCGAAAAATACCAGCGAGATCGGCCGCTCCAGAAAACCGGTCCACTGCTGATCGAAAATAATCATCGATTGGGCGAGCGACGTCTCGACGAGCCCGCCGAGCACGAGGCCCATGATGATCGGCGCCGGGCTGAAGCCATAGCGCTTGAGCCCGAAGCCGATGAGCCCCGCGGCAAGCATAACCCAGACGTCGATCAGCGATTGCTCGAGACCGTAGGCGCCAACAAAGCAAAGCGCGAAAACCGTCGGCCACAACAACGTCGCCGGCACGAGGCTGATTCGCGAGAACACCTTGGCGCCGATCAGTCCGACGCCGAGAAACAGCAGATTCGACAGCAGCATCGCGAAGAAGATGCCGTACAAGAGCCCCGGCTGCTCCTCGAACAGGTAAGGTCCTGGCCGCAGGCCCTGTACCTGCAAGCCGCCGAGAATCACGGCCGCAGTCGCGCTGCCCGGAATGCCGAGCGCGAGCGTCGGCACCATCGAGCCGCCGGTCGCCGCGTTGTTTGCGGCCTCGGGCCCTGCAATGCCCTCGATCGAGCCCGTGCCGAACTCCTCGGGCTTGTCGGACCAGCGTTTGGCTTCGTTGTAGCCGATCATCGCCGCCATCGTGCTGCCCTCGGCCGGCAGCACGCCGATGAATGTGCCGATGGCGCTCGAGCGCAGAATCGAGTTTTTGACGCGCTTGAAGTCCGCCCAGCTCGGTAGCTTTACCGCGCTGACCGTCACGCTGATCTTCTCTTGGCCGAGAATCTGCGCCTGGCTCAAGAGCTCGGTCACGGCGAACAGTCCGATCAAGACCGGAATGAAGTGGATGCCGTCGTAAAGCTCCGGTACCCCGAACGTAAACCGCTCAATGCCGGTCGTCAGGTCCACGCCGACCGTCGCGATCAACAGGCCGAAGCAGCCGCCGATCAAGTTCTTGACCGGCTGCTCGCCGCTGATCGACGACAGCATCGACAGGCCGAAGACCGCAAGCGCGAAGTATTCCGGCGGACCGAACGAATACGCCATGCGCGCGAGCAACGGTGCGGCGAACAGCAGCACGAGGACGCTGAAGATGCCGCCGCTCGCCGATGCGACCGCTGAGATTCCAAGCGCACGGCCAGCTTCGCCCTTGACGGCCAGCGGATAGCCGTCGAACGCCGTCGCCGCTGCTGGCGGCGCGCCCGGGGCATTGATCAGGATCGCCGTGATCGAGCCGCCGAATGTGCCGGCGCAATAAAGCGCCGACAGCAGCGCGATTGCCGGGATCGGATCGAGATAGAGCGAGAACGGCAGCAACAGTGCGACCGCCATCGACGATGACAGGCCCGGAAGCGCGCCGACGAGCACGCCCGCGATCGTGCCGACGACGATCAGCCCGATGACGAACGGATCGGTCAGGACCGGCAGCGCGTACTCGAATCCCGGCAACGCCACTACAGCATCGCTTCGAACAGCCGACCGGCCGGAAAGCGCACGCCGAGCGCCAGCGTGAACACGACGTAGACGCCGACCGGCACGCCGAGTGCAAGCGCGCCGATCAGATGCTTGCGGCGCTCACCCCATGCTAGCGGTAGAACGATGGCGACGAGGCACAGCGTCACGAATGTGCCGACGAAGCTCAGCAGTACGCCCGCGACCGCAATGATTGCCGCCGTAACGAACACCGAGCGCTCGATGCGCTCGTGGCGTTGACGCTCCTTGCGCAGCCCCTTTAGAACGAGCACCGCGCTCAACGCCGCAATGATTGCGAGCACGAGCCTAGGGAAGAACGTCGGCGGGACGTTCTGCGAGAGCATCGCCGGCACTTCGTCGAATCCGGTCGTGAGCCATAGCACGAATGCGCAGAACGCAATCAGGCACACGCCGATCAGGCTATCCTGGTGTCGCATGGTCGGGGTCGTTGTGTGTGTTTATCGTTCTCTGATGATGCCGAGGTCGATCATCGCCTGACGTGCATTGTCATATAGGCGTCGAACCTGGGCGTCCCAGACTTCCCGGCCCGCAACGCTCGATTCGTCGAGCCCCGCGCCGTGAAGGTAATCCACAAAATTCTGCTGCCGCATGCCCTCGAGCATGCCGCGCTCGAGGATGTCGATCCGGTCCTCGGGCGTGCCCTTCAGAACGAGATATCCGCGTACCGTCGAGAACACCACGTCGTAGCCGAGCTCCACAGTCGTCGGCACGTCGGGGATCGAGGCAAGGCGTTCCTCCGCCATGACGGCTAACGCGCGAAAGTCGCCGCGCTGAATCTGGTCGAGGGCCTCGGTCAGGTTGAGGCCGGCTGCGTCGACACTGCCGCCCATCAGGTTCGTGACGACTTCACCGCCGCCCTGGAACGGCACGACGCTGAGCTCGGTGCCGGCGCGCTGCGCGAACGTTGCGCCGGCAACGTGGTCGACACTGCCGATCTGGGTCGTGCCCCATTTGATCGGCCGCTCCTTACCGAGCTCGATCAGGTCCTCGAGCGTCTGCACGGGGCTGTCGCTGCGCACCATGACGACGATCGGGTCGTCGGTCGAGCGAGCGATTGCGACGAGATCGTCGATCTTGATTGGTCCCTGGCCGCGCGCAATCGCGAATAAATGCGTCGGCGTTATCGCAAGCACCGTGTGGCCATCGCGTGGCCGGCTGTGGACGTAGTTCATCGCGACGACGCCGCCGCCACCCGTGCGCGGGACGACCGCCATATCGACGTCGAGCGCGAGTTTCGTGCCGAGGACCATCGAGCGCGCCGTCGCATCCGTGCCGCCGCCCGGCGAGGCGTGCGTGACGATATCGATCGGCCGGCTCGGGAAATCCGCCTGAGCAAGCGCCGGCGGGCTTGCGATCACGGTCACGGCCAGGACGCTGAATCGGGCTAACCAGCTGCTACGGGCGTTCATGGGGTGAAACTTTACCATGAGGGCGCCCGCGGAGCCGCGGTGTGTCCCCTGGCGGTCCCTGCGGAGCTGGGCCGTTAGAATGGGGGCACCGATTGCCGAGAGGGGAGCCCGAATGAGGCAGCTTACGTTTTGTCACTGCGTCGCGACGATCGCACTCGCGATGCCGCTGATCGCCACGCCGGCTAGTGCCGTCGAGCCCGGTGATTGGGATCAAATCGCAATCGAGGCACGGCAGAATTTCGAGACCGTGCTGCGGCTCGACACGAGCAATCCGCCAGGTAACGAGACCCGCGTCGCCGAGTACCTCGAGCGCACGCTGAGCGCCGAGGGTATCGAGGCCGAGCTCGTCGCGCTCGAGCCCGAGCGCGCAAATCTCGTCGCGCGGATCCGGGGCAACGGT
>JAHEEN010000118.1 GCA_024640685.1 Rhodospirillaceae bacterium | reverse complement strand
GCTCGTCACGAACGCCCACAACGAGCAAGCGATCGGCGCCGAGATGAATCGCGGGGCTCAACGGTACACGCTGCCGCATCGCGCCGTCGCCGAAATACTCCCCGTCAATCTTCACGGGCGAGAACACGAACGGCACGGCGGAGCTCGCCATCAAGTGATCGAGCGTGATTTTCGCCGGGGTTCCCATGCGCCTCACACGGGCCCAAGGATGAAGGTCAGCATGTCCTTGATAGAACGTGACGGAACGCGACGAGCCGTAAGCGGAAGCAGTGATAGCCAGCGCCTTCAGATGCCCCCGTTCGATTGCGCGGTCGATCCTATCGAAGTTGATGTTGTGTTTGAGCAGCTCGCGCAACGGCGTGCAATCGAGAAGGAACCTGGGGTTCCGCACGCCGAGGCCGCCTAGCACGAGCGCTGCGAGCCAGCGCAAGCTCGTTTTTGCCATAGTCAAAGAATCGACACGGTAGACCTGAGCGGCGCTGAAATTTGCCCAAACCCGCTCGAGCTCACCGACCGCCATTGCGAAGTTTGCCGCACGACTCGCGACCACGGTCGCATTGATGGCACCTGCGGACGTTCCTGAAATGACCGCAAACGGATTCTTCGCGCTCTTCGGTAGCAACCGCGAAATGGCCTTCAATACACCGACTTGATAAGCGCCTCGCGCGCCTCCGCCCGGCAGGATCAGCGCTTTATCAAGCCCGTCATTCACTGCTCGAAGCGCGGCTCGCTGTCGGGTTCGGTACCTCCATGATCTGCAACGTGTTCGTCTGTCCCTGCACACCCTCCCTGTCACCGCTCGTGAACAGCACAAGATCGCCCGGCGCGATGACGCCCCGCGAGCACAACACCGCGAAGGCTTCTGCATGCACGGTGTCTGCGCCGGGGCGAATGGCATCGAACTGTGCCGGGTAGACACCGCGGTAGAGGCGCACTCGATTGCGGGTCGCCTCGTGACGCGTAAATGCATAGATCGGAATATCGGATCGCACCCGCGACATCCACAACGTCGTCGCGCCTGATTCCGTCAATGCAATGATGACTTTGACGCGCAAATGGTTGGCGACGTACATTGCCGCCAACGCGATCGCCTCGTCAACGCGCTCGAACACGTCCTCGAGGCGATAGTTCTTCGGCCTGCGGAAGCTTTCGTGCTTCTCCGCACCGATGCAAACCTCGCTCATCGTGCGCACGGCTTGCACCGGAAACTTCCCGACCGCCGTCTCCGCCGACAACATGACCGCGTCCGTGCCATCCATGACGGCGTTGGCGACATCCGATACCTCCGCTCGCGTCGGTGACGAGTGGTTGATCATCGATTCGAGCATCTGCGTGGCGGTAATCGATACCTTGTTGCGGCTGCGCGCCCGCCGTATCAAACCCTTTTGCAGCCCCGTCAATGCTGCGTAGCCCACCTCGACGGCGAGATCGCCGCGCGCGACCATGATCACGTCGCTCGCATCGATGATGCCGTTGATGTTCTGGACGGCCTCGGCGCGCTCGATCTTTGCAACGATATGTGCATGACCGCCGGCTGTACGCACGAGCGACCGTGCCTCGTTGATATCTTCCGCGCTACGTGCGAACGACACGGAAACGAAATCGACGCCGAGCTCGGCGGCGAGCTCGATGTCACTACGATCCTTGTCGGTCAGCGCTGGTGCCGATAGACCGCCGCCCTGCTTGTTGAGGCCCTTATGGTCGACGAGCGGCCCGCCCTCGATGACGACGCAGTGAACCCGACCATCCCTGACCACCTCGACCTCGAGAACGATCTGGCCGTCGTCGAGCAACAGAATGTCGCCTACGGTGACGTCATTAACGAGATTGCGATACGCGACGCCGACGTGCTCAGTGGTTCCGCCCTGCGGGTCCATCTCCGTATCGAGTACGAAGCTCTGTTCATTCGCGAGCTCGATGCCACCGTCCTGGAATGACTCGATTCGAATTTTCGGGCCCTGGAGGTCGGCCATGATTGCGACATTGAGGCCGATGTCGGCCGCGATCCTACGAACTAGTGCGACCCGTTCGCGCTGCTCGTCGGCGTGACCGTGGGAAAAATTCAAGCGCAGCACGTCGGCGCCAGCGGCGATCAACTCGGCCAACACATCGGGTGCGTCCGTCGCCGGACCCAGCGTTGCTACGATCTTCGTTCTTCGATGCAGCTCTTCGTGCTTCGACATCCTGTCCACAGCGTCACTCCACGGTTGCGTCATCGATCAAAAGAAGGCGAAAGTCGTTGACGTTCGTACGTGTCGGGCCCGTACGCAGCAACAGCTTACACCGATCGAAATACTCATACGTAGCGTTGGCGGCCAGCGCGTCGTCGAGATCGAGGCCCAGCGCGCGGCCTCTTGCGAGCGAGCTTGGAACGACCAGGCCGCCGGCATGATCGCCGTTGCCATCGATGCCGTCGGTATCGGCGGCCAACGCGACGACATTTGGCGTCGCTTCTAACGCCAGCGCGAGGCTCGCAAGGTACTCGAGATTCCGACCGCCACGCGCAGCCGCGTTCTTCACGACGACAGTCGTCTCGCCGCCCGATAGCAACGCATGACGCCCCCCGCCGCCCGCGAGGTCGAGCGCAAGCTTCGCATGAGCCGCGCCGAGCTCTCGCGCCGGGGCCGCAAGGTCGTCGCCGAGTCGAGTAACTCGATAACCGGCGCTGTTAAGCGACTGCTCTGCGGCATCGAGCGCTGTCGTCGCGCTGGCGACGACGCTGGCCTGATCGGCAGCGAACAACGCGGAGCCCGGCTTAGGCGTCTCGCAAACATCGCTGCCGAGCAGCGCCTCGACGGCTTCGGAAAGTGGACACCGGTAGCGACGCACGATTGCGAGCGCATCGTCTCGCGTCGTCGGGTCCGGAATCGTCGGTCCGGATGCAACGTCGGCGAGCGAGTCGCCAGGCACATCGGAGATCGCGAGCGTTCGCACTCGCGCCGGATGGGCGACCGCGGCGAGGCGCCCGCCCTTGATCGCCGATAGATGCTTGCGAACGGTATTGATCTCGCGAATGTCAGCGCCCGAGTGCATCAGGCACGTCGCAACTTGGCGCTTGTCGGCCAGCGTCACGCCCGGCAGCGGGGCGGCGAGCAGCGCCGAGCCGCCGCCAGACACGAGAAACCAGAGCGTATCGCCGTCGCGCAATGAACCGGCCACTGTCAGCATGCGTTCGGCAGCAGCGACGCTTGCCAAATCGGGCGCCGGATGGCCCGCCTCGAGCACATCGATTCGACCGGCATCCTCGCCAGGCTTTAGTCCGTGGCCGTAGCGTGTCACGACGAGCCCGTCGGCGCGGCCGTCCGTCGCTCTGTTGAACGCGACGGCCATTGCTGCGGCGGCCTTGCCGGCGCCAAGCACGACCGGGCGGGCACAGTCGAGGTCAGCGGGTGAGAGCATGATGCAGCGATCGGCGCTTGCCGACTCGACGGCCGTCTCGAACGCGGCTAGCGCGGTTCGCAGTCTAGGCTCGACACGCTCCTCGGGATCGGGGTCGAGCCAGAACGCCACCGCTACTCGCCCTCGCAGTGCGCGGTGCTTGCGTGGCGCCGCTGAGCTGTGCACGGCTCACGCGCAGTAGCAACGCGAGTCAGTGTAAGCCTACGCACGTGCCTCGAGCACCTCGACCGCGGGCAACTTACGTCCCTGAAGGTACTCCAGAAACGCACCGCCGCCGGTCGAGATATACGAGATACCAGCCGTGACTTCGAACTGCTCGATCGCGGCCAGCGTATCGCCACCACCGGCGATCGAGAAAGCCGAGCTCGCGGCAACGGCTGTCGCAATATCGCGAGTCCCGGCCGCGAACTCGGCGTGCTCGAACACGCCGACCGGACCATTCCAAAGAATCGTCCCGGCACTTGCGAGGAATTCCGCATAACGCGTTGCAGTCGCGGGCCCGATATCGAGGATCATGTCGCGTTCGGAGATTGCCGACAGCGGCTTGATCTCGCCAGTCGCATCATCGTCGAGGGAGGCCCCGACGACGACGTCCGTCGGCAGTGGTATCTGCGCATCGCCGAACTCGCCGTCGAGCAACTGGCTTGCGAAGCTCAACATATCGGCTTCGTGCAGCGAGCGGCCGACGTTCGTGCCGCGTGCCGCCAACAACGTATTAGCAATGCCGCCGCCCGGAATCAGCATATCCACCTTGGCCGCTAGCGAGCTCAATACCTCGAGCTTCGTCGAGACCTTCGAGCCGCCGACAATCGCAACCATTGGACGTGCCGGATCGTCGAGCGCGCGATCGAGCGCCTCGAGCTCGCTGACCAGCAGTGGGCCGGCGCATGCGATGGGTGCAAACTGCGCAACGCCGTACGTGCTCGCCTGGGCGCGATGCGCGGTGCCGAATGCGTCCATGACGAAGACGTCGCACAGTGCGGCCATACGCCGCGCGAGCGCCTCGTCGTTGCTCTTCTCGCCGCGCTGAAAACGAACGTTTTCACAGAGAACGACTTCACCGGGCTCCGGCGGCGGCGCGTCGAGCCAGTCTGCGATGAGCCGAACGGGTTGCCCCATCAGGCCAACCAACGCATCGGCGACAGGTGCGAGCGAGTAGGTCGGATCGGCCACGCCTTCCTCGGGCCGACCGAGATGCGACATCACGATGACCCGCGCGCCACGCGCTGCGGCAAGCTTCAGCGTCGGTACCGCCGCGCGCAATCGCTTATCGCTAGAGACCTGCCCCGACTTGATCGGCGCGTTGAGATCCTCGCGAATCAGAACACGCTGTCCGCCGAGGTCGAGCTCGGCCATCCGCTTGACCGCTAGCGCCATCGGATAACCGTCAGCGAATCGCCCAGCGGGTCGCAGACTCGCGCCATCGCCACTCGAAGATCAAGTTGCGTTGATCAGCGCGAGCGAGGTATCGAGCATTCGATTGGAGAATCCCCATTCGTTGTCGTACCACGCGCACACTTTGACGAGCGAGCCGTCGAGAATTTTTGTCAGGCCGGCATCGAACACCGACGAATGCGGGTTGTGGTTAAAGTCAATGGAGACGAGCGGCTCGTCGGTGTAGGCCAGCACACCCTTCAGCGTTCCGCCAGCCGCCGCGCTGACGACCTCGTTGATCGCCTCGACGGTCGTCGCCTTGGATGCCGTAAATGTCAGATCGACGACCGAGACATTGATCGTCGGAACGCGAATCGCAAAGCCGTCCAAACGCCCGTCGAGCTCCGGTAGCACGAGCCCGACCGCTGCGGCAGCACCGGTCTTCGTCGGAATCATCGACTGTGTCGCAGAACGCGCGCGGCGAAGGTCGGAATGGTAGACGTCCGAGAGCACTTGGTCGTTCGTGTACGCGTGGATCGTCGTCATCAACCCGTGCTCGATCCCGACCGCCTCGTGCAGAACCTTTGCAAGCGGCGCCAAACAGTTCGTCGTGCACGACGCGTTCGAGATCACTTCGTGCTCGGCCTTCAGGACGTCATGATTGACGCCGTAGACGACGGTCGCATCGACATCTTTGCCGGCCGGTGCCGAGATCACGACCTTTTTCGCGCCGGCCGCAATGTGACCGGACGCCTTCTCCTTCGACGCAAAGAAACCGGTGCATTCCATGACGAGATCAACCCCGAGATCGCCCCAAGGTAGCTTGCTCGGATCGCGCTCGGCGCAGACCCGAATGTGATCGCCGTTAACGATTAACGCGTTGTCGCCGACCTCGACAGGAAAGGGAAACGGTCCGTGCGCCGAATCGTAACGCGTCAGATGAGCGTTCGTCTTCGCGTCACCGAGATCGTTGATCGCGACGATCTCGAGCTCGTCGCGGCGGCCGCTCTCGTAGAGCGCGCGCAATACCATCCTACCGATTCGCCCATAGCCGTTGATCGCTACCCTTGTCGCCATCTACATCTCCCGAATCAAAAAACCATCAAGCTTTGCCCGACGAATTGAGCGCACGACGACCGTGGTCGAAAACGCTATACAAATCGCTCGATCAAGCTCCGCGCTTCGGTGCCGATCGACTCGGCCGTGAAACCGTAATGCTCGAATAATACGCTCGCCGGCGCCGACTGCCCGAATCGATCGATACCGACAACGCCACCGCGACCGTCGATAAAGCGCCACCAGCTGCCGCTCGCGCCAGCCTCGATCGCAAGCCGCGCGCCGCTGTCCGGCAACACACGACGTCGGTAATCGTAATCCTGGGCATCGAAGACTTCGGCGCACGGCATCGATACGACGCGTGCGCGGCGGCCCTCGGCATCGAGAGCGCGCGCGACTTCCAATGCCAATGCGACCTCAGATCCGGTTGCGATCAGCGTGATCTCCGGATCGTCGCCGCTACCGTGGAGGATGTAACCGCCGCGAGCGATCGCATCGATCTGCTGGCTCGTACGCTCGACGTGCGGCACCTTCTGGCGCGTCAGGATCAGGCTCGTCGGGCCGTCCCGGCGCGCGATCGCCGCCGCCCACGCAGCTGCGGTCTCGACACCGTCGCACGGGCGCCAGACGTGCATGTTCGGCATCGCGCGCAGGCTAGTCAGATGCTCGATCGGCTGATGCGTCGGACCGTCCTCGCCAAGACCGATCGAGTCGTGCGTCAAGACATGGATCGCCTGCGTTCTCATCAACGCAGCCATCCGCAGCGCATTGCGCGCGTAGTCGGAAAACACGAGAAATGTGCCGCCATAGGGCACGAATCCGCCGTGCAACGACAAGCCGTTGAGCAAGGCCGCCATCGCGAACTCGCGGACCCCAAAATAGAGGTAGTTGCCGGCCGCGTCGGCCCGATCGATCGCCTTCGAGCCACTGTGAAACGTGTTATTGGATCCGGTCAGGTCCGCAGATCCGCCGATCAGCTCGGGCAGTCGGGCCGCAAACGCATCGAGTGTGGTCTGCGACGCCTGTCGCGTTGCGACGTCGGCGCCGGCCGCAGCCGCGTCGGCGACGATCTGAGCCGACACCGCGTCCCAATCGGCCGGGAGCGCGCCGCTATTACGGCGCTCGAACTCATCGGCGAGATCAGGATGCTCTGCGCGGTAAGCTTCGAAGGTCTCGCGCCACTCGGCCTCGAGTGCCGCGCCTCGCTCGCGTGCGTCCCAACCGGCACGGATCTCGTCAGGCACCTCGAAAGGCGCGTAATTCCAACCAATGTTTGCCCGTGTTGCCGCGACTTCGTCGGGCCCCAAAGGCGCCCCGTGTGTCGCGGCGGTCCCCTGCTTGTTCGGCGCGCCCCAACCGATGACGGTCTTGCAGCAAATCAACGTCGGTCGATCGCGCTCGGCGCGCGCCGCGTCGATCGCCGCAGCTATCGCATCGGCATCGTGCCCATCGACGCCGTCTATGACGTGCCAACCGTACGCACGGAATCGTCCCGGCGTGTCGTCGGAGAACCACCCCGACGTATCGCCATCGATCGAGATGCCGTTGTCGTCGTAGAGCGCGACGAGCTTGCCGAGCCCGAGCGTGCCGGCCAGCGAACACGCTTCGTGCGAGACGCCCTCCATCATGCAGCCGTCGCCGAGAAACACGTAGGTGTAATGGTCGACGATTGCAGCGCCCGGCCGGTTGAATGTCGCCGCCTGCACTTTCTCGGCCAGCGCCATGCCGACGGCGTTGGCGATACCTTGACCCAGCGGCCCGGTCGTCGTCTCAATGCCTATGTCGAGCTCGCGCTCGGGATGACCCGCGGTGCGCTGCCCGAGCTGACGAAAGTTCGCGAGCTCGTCGATGCCGAGATCGTAGCCCGACAAATGCAGCAGCGAGTACAGCAGCATCGAGCCGTGACCGTTCGATAATACAAATCGATCCCGGTCAGGCCAACGCGGATTGCCAGGATTGTGCCGCAGCACATCGTTCCACAGCACCTCGGCAATATCGGCCATGCCGAGTGGCATTCCCGGATGTCCCGAGCGCGCTTTCTCGACGGCGTCTATGGACAGGGCACGAATGGCGTTGGCAAGTTGCCGCCGGGGCGGGCTCATGAATGCCGCCGGTCGTTATTATTCAAGGGCATCGATTGCTGCGATGATCGAGGTGATTTCGAGTTGGGAATTGTCTCTCAGCGGGCACGCTCTTAGCAACCGCCGGCAACGCGCGCCGATCTGTGAGCCAGTGCCGTCAGCGCCCGTCGGAATTGAGTATGATCCCGCCGAACGAGTCCTCGACACTAGAGCCTATTTCAGAATTCCCCATGAGCCGCGTTTCTGTCTCCACCGGCCCAAATCCAAGGCGCGAGCCATAGTGAGATGAGCACAGCCAAGAGCGCCACCGAGCCCGCGGTTCTACTTCAAGTCACCGACCCGCACCTACACGCGAACGCAGCGAGCAGGATGAGGGGCGTCAATACCTACGATACGTTCTTGGCTGTGCTCGACGATGCGCAGCGCGCATCGCAGTGGCCGCCCGACGCGATCATCGCGACCGGAGACTTGGTCCAAGACGAGAGCCGCGAGGGCTACGAGCGCTTCAAAGCCTGTCTCGCCGATCGGGGTATTCCGGTCCTATGCATTCCCGGCAACCACGACGATCCGGAGATTATGGCGGAGCTGCTCGACGAGCCGCCGTTTCAGTGCTGTGGTGAGGCGCAGGTCGGCGCCTGGCGCCTGATCATGCTGAGCACATTCGTCCGCAGCCAAGACTCTGGCGCGCTAGGCAGCAAAGCACTCGCGGAGCTCAATGCGCGGCTCGAGGCGCGAACGACGATGCCGACGATGATATGCATGCACCACCAGCCCGTAGCGATGGGCAGCGCGTGGCTCGACGGCGTGGGCTTACGCGACGGCGACCGACTGATGGCGATAGTCGACCGACATCCGCAAGTCAGAGCAATCGTCTGGGGACACGTGCACCAGGCGTCCGACAGCACGCACGGCAATGTGCGCCTATTGAGCGCGCCGTCGACGTGCGCGCAGTTCCTGCCGAACAATCCGTACTTTGCGCTAGACGACCGCCCGCCCGGCTACCGCTGGCTAAAGCTTTATCCGGACGGAACCGTCCAGACCTCGGTCGCCTGGCTCGACGCAGGTCGGTAGCACGAGATGCTGCGTCGCAGCCTGATCCTTCTACTTGCTATTTGGCAGACGGCAGCCGCCGATCCGGCCGTCTGGCACGTCTCACCCGGACCGAATACCGATCTATGGCTGCTCGGCTCTGTCCATTATCTGCGCGAGCAGGATCATCCGCTGCCACCGATCATCGACGAGCTGTATGCATCTGCGGACTCGCTCGTCATGGAAATCGATCTGGACGATCTAGACCCAATGACCATGCAAATGCAGTTCATGCAGGCGGCGATGCTGCCGGCCGGAACGACACTCGATCGCATCGTCGATGCGCAACTGTATTCGTCGCTTGCGGCCGAGGCCGCCGAGCTCGGACTCGATCTGCGCACGTTCAATGCGTTCGAGCCCTGGTTTGTTTCGCTGACGCTGATGGATCTGGGCATGGCGCGGCTCGGCTTTCGCCCTGACCGAGGGCTCGAGCAAACGCTGCTGCAGCGCGCGGCGCGCGAT
>JAHEEN010000324.1 GCA_024640685.1 Rhodospirillaceae bacterium | reverse complement strand
CTGCACGACCTCGGCATCCTCGTAGACGTACTCGCGATCGCGCGGGTACATGCTGCCGCCGTGATGGGCGTTCGCGATCGTCCCGGCGAGCAACAACGCTGCAAGTGCAGTAACAAATGGTTTGTTCATAGTTTTTCGGTCGCGTTGTAAATGTAGTTCGATCGTCTATCTGCAGCCTCAATTGCCAGGCGAGTACGCCCAGTCGAAGTTGTCTCGGTTGGGCATCTCGACCGCCAGCAACGAGCGCGCATCGAGCACCGTATTCTCATCGATGACGTCATTTAGAAATAACAGGTATGCCGTCAATGCATAGACCTGATCGTCCAAGAGTATACCGGGCGACTGATACGGCATCGCGCGGCGAATGTAGTCGAACAGAGTCGTCGCGTACGGCCAGTAGCTGCCGATCGTCTTGACGGGCGCGTCGGTCACGAGTGAGCCGTGGCCGCCGACTAGCACATCATTGGCGCCGCCTGTCCCTCCGTCGCCGTGGCATGCGAGGCAGTATTGCGTATAGAGCGCGGCACCGTCGGTCGGATTGCCGCTACCATCTGGCAGCCCTTCGCCGTCGGGCATGATCGTGAAATCGACGGCAGCGACATCCGAATCGCTCGCCGGCCAGCCGAGACCGGGTGACTCCTGGCCTTGGCTCATCGGTGCAATCAGCACGAGCGCGGCGATCGCAATCCATACGTTACGCATGAACATTGGCCACCGAGCCGTCTTGCTGCACGCGCCACGCCTGAATCGCATTGATGTGATACGAGAACGTTTGCTTCGCGCGACCTTGCATGACAACTTCGCGGGTCGGCTGCACGTTACCTTGCTCGTCGACGGCGCGACTCATGATCGTCGCCGGTCCGCCGTCCCATCGCCAGGCCGTGCGGAATCGCGTCACGCACTTCGGCAGCACGTGCGTATCGAGCTCGGCATCGGCCCACGTTTGGCCGCCATCCGCCGATACCTCGACGCGCGCGATCCGGCCGGCACCGCTCCACGCGATACCGGAGATCTGGTAGATACCGGGAGCACGAAGCGTGAAGCCAAACGACGGGTTCGTGATCAGCGACTTGACGCCCATCGGGAACGTGAACATCAATGCCCGGCCATCGTCCTGCAAATCCGAATACTTCGATGTTTCCTCGCGGCTCATCGCAGGCTCGGCCGTGACTTTGATCGAACGCAGCCACTTGACCGACGCGTTGCCCTCCCAGCCCGGCAGGAACAAGCGCATCGGATATCCGTTCGAAGGCCGCAGGCGCTCGCCGTTTTGGTAGACCGCAATGAGCGCGTCGTCGAGCGCCTTGTCTAGCGGCACGCTGCGGCTCATGACGGCCGCGTCCGAACCCTCGGCGACGACCCAGCGCGCGTCGGGACTGACGCCCGCTTCCTCGAGCAGCACAGCCAACGGCACGCCGCCCCACTCGCTGACCGAGATCAACCCGTGCATCTCGCTGCAGCGACGCTGCGGCGCCTCGTCGTGCAGCATCGTGAAGCTGTTACCCGAGCATTCGAGAAACTGGATGTTCGACGTCATCGGGTAACGCGCGAGCGTCTCGAGATCGAACGACAGCGGCCGCTCGACGAGCCCGTGAATCACCAAGCGATGCTGGCCCGGGTCGATTGGGGGAATGCCGCTGTGGTGGCGCTCGAAGTGCAGGCGACTCGGCGTGATGATGCCGTCGAGATATTCGAGCGGTGTGCGCGTGACGCCGGCGCCGGTCGTCCCGGGTGCCGACGTTTGCCCGACGCGAACGACATGCGCCTCGTGCTCGGATGGCAGACCAATCTCGCCAAGCGCAGCACCTGGCGCATTCATCCACGCCTCGCGCTCCGCTCCCGGTGCCGCTGCGGACAGCAGCACGGCGCCTCCCGCGAAACCGGTTTTCAGAAATGAGCGCCTGTCGAACAACCCGTTGCCGGCAGACGGCACGAGGTCCACGTTCGTCATCGGGTTTCTCCGTGGTTCGCTACCGCCGCAATGGTATCACCGGCCGTCGGGAACCGCCGTTCAGTTCCACTGTCCGCGCGCCCCGGCAACCGAGTATCGACCAGCTCCCGGGGCGACAATCGCGATTGCGGACAGTAGCCGGCGACGATTAGCAGCGGGGCTAAAACCTCACCTATAAACCGGCTGCGGGACTACTCGTCCGCGTGGCGGATGCCCTCGGGAGCCAGCGTCGAGTCGTGCATCAGCACGTCGAAATCCATTGTGAACCCGAAGTCGTCCGGCGGGAAGCAAATCTCGTCGTCGCAGGTCTGGTACGTCAGGATCACGTCGACCGAGATGCTGTCCTCGCGATACGCCGGCGCGAGTGCGATGTCGCGCCGAATTTGCGGCGTGCCGTGATAGACCGGCACGCTCTCGTCGATCGGCTCGAGATACAGCGTCTCGGCTTCCGGCAGCAGCAGATCGCGCATCTTGATGAAGTCGGTCTCAACGATCCGCAAATCGGCTGCCGTGTAATCCGATCCCGGCGCATACAGATGCATTCGCTCCGGCAGCTCGATGTCTGCGACGAGCGTAACGGTGTTGCCGGGCCGCAGCGTGTCTTGCGACGGATAAATCGCGAAGTCGAACTGCGGCAGCTGTACCTCGATTCGCTGGCCGCCTTCGGCACCGAACACCTTCATCAAGACGGTTTCGGCCGTCTCTCGGATCCGATGGCTGTCGTGGAAGAACTTCTCCTGCACGATGCCGTCGGTGTCGACGATATAGGTGCCGGGGAACGCCATGCCA
>JAHEEN010000117.1 GCA_024640685.1 Rhodospirillaceae bacterium | reverse complement strand
GAGGCGATCGAGTTCGGCGCACCCGTGCGCGCGGGCCTCGCCGCAGCTGGACTCGTGCAGGGCACAGCCGGCTTCGACAACTTCGTTCGCGATCTGCAGACGATCGTGGATTCCGCGGATCCTGCGAACTATGCTGCCGCAGCGACCGCGGCGGTTCCGATCCACGTCATCGAGGTGCTCGGCGACGAGTTCGTGCCGAACGGATCCACGGAGTTCATCGCCGACCTCTGGGAGCTTACTGACGTCACGGCCGCCGATCCGGTACTTTTCGATCTCAGTGGCGCGCGCGGCATCGTGCGCTTTTCGAGCGGCGAGCATGCCTCATTGCTCGATCCGACGCCAGCACCGAACGTGACGCTCGAGATGCAGACACAGATCGTCACGTTCGCGGCCTCGGACGGCACACTTATCGAAGTCAACGATACGAGCATCGTGCAATGACGCGCCCAACCCGACTCACGGAGACAGCCATGCGACTCTTGCCGTTTGCAGCCTCGAGCGCAGGCCTCTTGGGCTTGCCCGGCGCGGCCTTCGGACAGGCGCAGCAGCCAGCGAGCTTGCCACCCCTCGAGGAGATCGTCGTCACCGGCAGCTACATCGGCCGTCCGACACAGGCCGACTCGCCGGCACCGTTGACGGTGATCAGCCAGGACGACATCGGCTCGTTCGGCGTCAACGAGATCAGTGCCGTCATCGAGCGGCTGACGATCAATACCGGATCGCAGAACAATCCTGACGCGTTTACGCAGAACTACACGACGGGCACGAGCAACATCAACCTGCGCGGCCTCGGCGTCAGCTCGACACTCGTCATGATCAATGGCCGCCGGCAGACGCAGAGCGCGGCGGCAACCGATCGCGGCGAGAACTTCGTTGACACATCATCGCTGCCGCCGATGATCGCGTTCGACCGCATCGAGACGCTCAAGGACGGCGCAACGGCGCTGTACGGCTCGGAGGCCGTCGCCGGCGTCGTCAACTTCATCACGCGTAGCGAATTCGAAGGCTTCGATCTGCAGCTCGATTTTCAAACCGTCGACGCACATCCGCAGCAGGACAGTCAGATCAGCGGGCTGTGGGGCGTCGGCAACGGAACGACGCACCTGCTCGCAGCTTTCAGCTTCATGGACCGAAGCGGGCTTACGACGAATGACAGGCGGCTGTCCGGGCCGCGAGACGACCTGAGCCAAGCCGGTAACCCGGGCTCGTTCCTCGTGCCTAGCCTGCCGGCAAATCCGGCGTACGCATCGGTTTGGACCGCCGCGTTCGACTCGAATTTGAACGGGGTCGCCGATGCGCTCGAGCCGCAGATCGGCCTGCCGGCCGTGCCGGGCGCGCAGCTGCCGGTGTTCGCCGACCCCGACTGCACGGCAATCGCCGCGCAAGACCCTAAGGTCGTACCGAGCATCGCAGTCTCGGTGCCGAGCCCGATCGGCGACATCCCGATCGGCCTTTGCGAGTTCGACTTCGGCCAGTTCTTCTCGCTCGTGCCCGAGGAGGAACGTCAGTCGGTCTATCTCGAGCTCACGCACGACTTCAGCGACCGCATCACGAGCCGGGTCGAGTTTCACGTGGTCAACAACGACGCGAAACGACTGAACTCGCCGACGTTTCCTTTTGCCGCGTTTCCCAAGGTTGCAGCCTCGCATCCCGACAATCCCTACGGTACCGACGTCAACTTCATCGGCCGCGTGATAGGCGCTGGCGGGCAAGCCGTCGAGAGTCTGCACAACTCCGACACATGGCGACTGGCCGCGACGATCGGCGGCGATATCAATGCGGCATGGGGCTGGGAGCTTGGGCTGACGAAGAGCCGCAACGAATTTTTCGCGGCGGTTCCCGACGTGCTCGTCGATCGCTTCGACGTCGCAATCCGGGGACTCGGCGGCCCGAGCTGTGACTCTGGAAGCGGCTCTCCGGGAGTCGGCGATTGCGTTTTCTTCAATCCGTTTGCAAGCGCGCTGACCGGCGTGGGCACCGTCAATTCCGCGGCGTTGCTCGACGACCTGATCGCGCCGCTGCACTTCGACGCAGAAAGCGAGCTCACCACGATCGACGGGCTGATCACCGGCGAGTTCGGCGAGATGAACGGCTTGCCGATCGGCGCGGCGTTCGGGCTGCAGTTGCGCGAAGACGAGCTAGCCTACGACTACAACGACCAGGCCAATGCCGACAACTTCCTGTTTCTCGTCGGCAATCCCGATTTCGGCGACGACCGCAACGTCACGGCAGTCTTCGCCGAGCTGGCGCTGCCGGTCAGCGACACGGTCGACGTGCAGCTTGCGGCACGCTACGAGGACTACGGCCAAGGTGTCGACTCGACAGATCCGAAGGTCTCGGTGCTGTGGCGGCCGACCGACAGCGTTTCGGTCCGCGGCTCCGTCGGCACGTCGTTCCGTGCGCCGTCGCTCTATCAGGTCAACGGCACGCAGACGTCACTTGCCCAGCTGACCGATCCGAACGTCGGCACGCCGCAGTTCTTCCCAGTCCGCGCGCAACCCGACCCGACAGGCGACCCGCTCAAACCCGAGCAAGCCGACGTCATGAACTTCGGCGTGTCGTGGTTCGCGACCGATTATCTCGAGATCGGCCTCGACTACTGGTCATTCGATTACACCGACGTAATCATTCAGCAAAACCCGCAAGCGTTGTTGAACGCCGCTGGTGCCGGTGACCCGCAAGCCTTGAGTCAAGTCGTTCGCGACCCCGACAGCGGCCTGCTGCTACGCGTCGATACGTTCTACGACAACGCATCTCGGCTGGAGACCGACGGTATCGACTTGTCGCTGACGTATTTGCTCGATGCCGGTAACGCCGGCGACTTCGTCATCGGCACGGAGGCGACGTTCGTCTCGAGCTACGACGCGGTGGATCCGCAGGCCGGCATCATCGAAGGTGCCGGCAGCCGCAACTTCAACAACTTCGCAACGTCGGTGCCCGAGCTGCGGGCGATGGCGTTCGTCAACTGGGCGCGCGGCAATCACGGCATCAATGTCTACGTCAATCACATCGACTCGTATATCGACGACGAAGGCGGCCCTGCGGCACTCGAGACGATAGGCAGCTACACGAGCGTCGACGCTCAGTACACGTTCCGTTTCGATACCGAGCGCGGTCCGATCATTTCACTCGGCGCAGTGAATTTGTTCGACGAGGATCCGCCGCTCGTGACGACGAACGGTGGCTACGACTCGAAAGTGCACGATCCGCGGGGGCGGCTGCTGTACGCAAAGGCAACGTTCGAATTTTAACGCTCGGAGACGGCGCCAGTTCAACGGCCGAACGAGCGAGCGCGCCGCGCAACGACAGGTTGCGGCCTGGCTGCGCGCAGCGCATCCTCCGCCGCGTAGCGTTCGCTGGCCGAGAGCTCGACGAGCCAGTCCGTGCGATCGCTCGTCAGGCTAGCGACTGGCAGGCCTCCACGGTACAAGACGCGATGTCCAACGACCGCGGCCACGCGCCCGCCCGGCGTCAGAATACCGGCGAGATTGAGAGGATCAGCCGCAGCGACGACGAGCCACGGCGCCTCGCCGCGATCGCGTCGCACGCGCCGCAGCACCGGTAGCGCCTCGTCGAGCGCGAACTGCTCGCCGCCGAGACCGTCCACGAATCGGCCGCCGCGGATCTCGCCGCGCGCTTCCCATGTACGATAGCAACTCAATAACGACCGCCAGCGCGGCGCATGCTGCTCGCGCTCGAGCACGCGCCGACAGACGACACCGTAACGTCGCAACAAACAGCGCGCCGCATGCTCGAGCGCCTCGGGCCCGCCGGGCGACGCGGACGGTCGAATCAACGCCCAGCGCCCTGCCGAGTCGAGATCGGGTCCCCGACGCCGCGAGCGGCCGTGGAAGCCACGCCGGCGGCTCGGCGGTGTGACCAGCGCCCGCAAGCCCCGGAACGAGTCCGACGTCACGTAGCCGGCCGCTGCGAGCTCGGCGAGCGCGTCCTCGGCCTGGACGCGAAGCAGGCCGGTCGCCTGGACGATCTCGAGAAAGAACAGCGCACCCGATGCCCCTAACGCATCGGCGACGCGGCCCGCTGGCGCCGAGAAGCCCTCGCGGGCGTCAGCCGACGGCCCGAACAACGCGAGCCATTCGGCCAACGTCGCGCGCGGCAACAGCGTAATTGGCGACGCTCGCACGAGCCGTCGCGACCGGCTGGGCGGCGCAGTATTCCTGACCGGATGGAACCACGCGAACGTGCCGCTTGCCGTCAGCTGATCGAGATGCTCGCCGCGATAGTCGTCGAGCCGTGCCGGCAAGATATCCTGCTCCCAGGCGATCGCCGGTACCGCATAACCCTGGAACTCCATCAGCACGGCATCGGTCGCGTCGAGTCCGGCACGCCGATGCCGGCCGAGGCCTTGCCACTCGAACAGGAAGCGCTGATAGTCGGCGACGCTGACAGGCGCAATTTCGCTGCGTAGTCGCTTGAGCGTGTAACGATGGATGCGTGCGAGCAATCCTCGCTCGCACCACTCGACGCCCGTGCCGATCGCGGCCGGCGTGAACTGGCCGCGCATAGCAACGCCCTCGACCTCGAGCGCGATCAACGCGTGCTCTATGCTGGCTGGCTCGATATCGAGCGCTGCGGCGAGCACGTCGACAGTGACTGGGCCAAGCGCGCCCAAACGCGATCGGACGAGCTCGCGGACGGCCGACTCGGCGTCATCGACGCTAGCGGCGAGCTGCGCAACGTCCGTGACAATCGAGCCACCCGGATGGACGAACGCGAGCTCCGCGAGGCGCTCGGCCGCTACCCAGAGCTCGACTCCATTTGCCGTTGCGAAACGACCGGCGCGGCCCTCGTCAGCGAGCTCGACAAGCCAAGCAGCCCAGCCTAAGGCTCCATCGCGCTCGATCTCATCGATCGTGAAAAATCCCGTCGTCAGGAGCGCATCGTGGAGCTCCTCGCGATCGCGTGGCTCAGGCCATGCCTCCGCGCGTACCCGCGCGATCGCGTCCTCGTCGAGCCGGCCGAGCTCGCGGGCCTGCTCGACGCTCATGTAGCGGCGGCTCTGCACCGCGAGCGTGCGCCGCTCCTCGGCCGGCGCATCGTCGAGAAACGCGAACGGCTTCGCGCACAAGACTTCTTGCGCGAGCGGCGATGGGCTCGTGAGCTCGCAACAGTGGATTTCGGTCCGACCCGACTGGATGCGGTCCAACAGGGCCTTCAAGCCGTCTAGGTCCATGACGTCACTCAGACAGTCGCGCAGCGTCTGCTTGACGAGCGGGTGGTCGGGTATCTCGCGCTCGCCAGCCAGGTTCTCGGCGCACGCGAGCTGATCCGGGAATACCGTTGCCATCAAGTCCTCGGCGTCATTGCGCTGAAATGCAGCCGGCGACTTGCGGCCGTTTGAGAACCGGCGAACGGCGAGCGCGATCGTCGCGTTCCAGCGCCAGTGACCCGGAAACAAGGGCGCCGCCAACACGGCCTGCTCAAGGACGTGTTCGACGGTACCGCTCGACAAGTAGCTCGCGACCTCCTCTAGCGCGAAGCTGTGCACGGCACCGAGCGAAATGATGATCGCATCCTCGAGCGCTGCGGCTTGCAGCTCGAAGTTGAACCGTCGGCAGAACCGCTTACGCAGCGCGAGCCCCCAGGCGCGATTGATGCGCGACCCGAGCGGCGAGTGAATGACCAAATGCGCATCGCCGGTCTCGTCGAAGAATCGCTCGAAGACGATATGCTCAGCCGTCGGCAATCGCGCTAGCGCTGCACGCCCAGCTGCAAGATAGTCGACGAGCTGGTCGGCTGCAGCCGCCGGTAAGCCGCGCTGCTCGGCCAATTCGGCAGCTGCGCGCTCCGGCGTCACCGATGCGAGCATTGCATCGAGCGTTGCGCGCAGCTCCGAGACGCCCGCCGACAGCTCATCGGTGCGTCCCGGCGCCTCACCGAACCAGAACGGGATCGTCGGCGGTTGGCCATGCGCATCCTCGACAAAGACCTTGCCGCTCGTGACCTTGACGATTCGATACGACGTATTACCGAGCTGAAAGATGTCGCCCGGCAGACTCTCGAACGCGAAGTCCTCGTTGAGCGTGCCGATGAAGAGCTCATCGGGCACGCGCACAACGTCATAGTCGAACTGATCAGGAATCGCACCACCATTCGTTACCGCCGTCAGCCGCGCACTCCGGCGCGGCCGCAGCATCCCATTGACGCGGTCGTAGTGCAGATACGCGCTGCGGCGACCACGTTGCGTGCTGAAGCCCTCGGCGAGCGTCTTGACGACTGCAAGAAAATCGCGCTTGTCGAGATTCGCGTACGGTGCCGTCGCACGCGTCCGCGCAAACAGCTCGTCAACGCCGCAATCGGTCATGCTGACCTCGGCGACGATCTGCTGCGCCAGCACATCGAGCGGTTCGCGACACAGCTCGATCCGATCGAGCTGACCGCGCTCGACGCAGTCGAGCAGCGCGACCGACTCGACGAGCTCGTCGCGCGTCAGCGGGAACAACCGGCCCTTCGGCAGACGCTCGACACCATGGCCGGATCGCCCGACGCGCTGCAGGAACGTGCCGATCGAGCGCGGCGAGCCTAGCTGACAGACGAGATCGACATCGCCGATGTCGATGCCGAGCTCGAGCGACGCGGTCGCAACGAGCGCTCTGAGCTTGCCTGCCTTCAGCGCCTGCTCGGCCGCGAGGCGGTGCTCCTTTGCGAGACTGCCGTGGTGCGACGTCACCGATTCCGGGCCGCAGCGATCGGCCAGATGTCGCGCGACGCGCTCGGCCATGCGCCGTGTGTTGACGAACACGAGCGTCGTCGTGTGCGCGTCGACGAGCTCAGCGAGCCGGTCGTAGATCTCGACCCAGACTTCATTCGCGAGCACGGCTTCGAGCGGCGAGGACGGCAGCTCGAGGGCAAGATCGCGCGCGCGGCGGTGTCCGGCGTCGACGATCGTGCAAGGCGCGCTCGGCTTGCCTGTCAGATATTCCGCTATCGCATCGATCGGCTCGATCGTCGCCGAGATACCGACGCGCACCGGCGGCTGCGCACAGAGCGCATCGAGCCGCGCCAGCGACAATGCCAGATGCGCACCGCGTTTGTTAGGCGCAACGGCGTGCACCTCATCGACTATGACGGTTTGCACGGTGCGCAGCATCTCGCGCCCGGAGTTCGATGTCAGCAGGATATAGAGCGATTCGGGCGTCGTGACGAGGATATGCGGCGGCCGCGCACGCATCCGTGCGCGCTCGCTCTGCGGCGTGTCGCCGGTTCTGAGCCACGCGCGGATTGGCGCATCCGGCAAGCCTTGCTCGAGCAGCCGATCGCGAATGCCCGCGAGCGGCGCTTGCAGGTTCAATTGGATGTCGTTCGACAGCGCTTTGAGCGGCGATACGTAGAGCACGCGCGTCTGATCGGTCAACGCCGTCGTCATCGTTTCTTTGACCAGCTCGTCGATGACAGCGAGAAACGCGGCCAGCGTTTTACCGGAGCCTGTCGGCGCCGAGATCAGCGTCGTCTCGCGGGCGGCTATTGCCGCCCACGCAGCTCGCTGCACGTCGGTCGCAGCCTCAAACTGCGCATCGAACCACGCACTGACTGCCGGATGAAAGCTCGCCGCACTCATCGCTCAAGCATACGCAATTAATTCCTGTGGAGGCAGACGTCGCCGAAGAAATCGCGCGCCGCGCCCGTATAATGGCGGCCGTCGACACGAGCCGCGAGGCCGACGATGAGAATGAGCCGACAACAGTTCATGGAGTGGCCCAGCAAGGCCATTACATTGCTCGGCATGTCGGGCGTCGGCAAGACGACGCTCGCGAACAAACTGCCGAAGTCGGATTGGTTTCATTACTCCGGCGACTATCGAATCGGCACGAAATATCTCGCCGAACCGATTCTCGACAATATCAAACGGCAAGCGATGCAGATCGGCTTCTTGCGCGATCTGTTACGCAGCGACTCGATCTACATCTCGAGCAACATCACGGTCGACAACCTCGATCCGATCGCGACGTTCCTAGGCAAGATCGGGCGCGCCGATCGTGGGGGCTTGAGTGTAGAAGAGTTCAAATACCGGCAGCGGCTGCACCGCGAAGCCGAGATCGGCGCGATGAAGGATGTTGCGCAGTTCATCGACAAGGCCAAGGAGATCTACGGCTACGAGCACTTCATCAACGACGCCGGTGGCAGCATTTGCGAGCTCGGCGACGATGAGGCAATCGGCGTGCTCGTCGAGCACACGTTGATCCTCTACCTGAAGCCCGACGACGCGCTCGAGCGAACGCTGATCCAGCGGGCGATCGACCATCCGAAGCCGATGTACTACCAAGCCGAGTTTCTAGACAAGCACTTGGCGCTGTATTTAGCCGAGACGAAGCTCGCTGCCCCCGACGAGATCGATCCCGACGAATTCGCGCGCTGGGTGTTTCCGCGATTGCTCGAGCACCGCCGACCGTTGTACGAGTCGATAGCCGAACGTTACGGCTACACGATCGACGCCGACGCGGTCGCGACGATCGATAGCGAAGCGGATTTTCTAGAGCTAGTCGGCGCTGCCCTCGAGTAGCTCCGCCTAGCGGATCGCGTCGCACCGTGGCGACAGCGTCGGCATGCGGCGCTCGCCGGGCGGGCGCTGCGGAATCGGCCCATCGTCGAGCCAACCGGCGACTTCCGCGCCGCATCCATCGCCCGGCGCGGGCGCGGGTTGGCCGATGCAGTCGGCGCTGTCGGACGGGCACTTCAAGCGCACGTGCATGTGATCGTCATGGCCGAACCACGGGCGCAACGTGCGCAGAAAGGTTCTGTCCGGCCAATCGCGCTCGCACAGCGCCTGCTTAATTGCAGGATTGACGAAAATTCGTTCGACTCGTGGGTCGGCCGCAGCAAGGCGCAGCATCGTGACGTGCTGCTCGCCGAAGCGTTCGTTGACGACGAGACGCTCTCCGTCAACGACGGAATAAAGATCGAGGTCATCGCGCGACTCGGCAGGCAGTCGATTGAGGTCGAGGCGAAAGTACACATCTGCATCGAGCCCGACTTGGTGGCTCGCGTGGGCATGAATCATTGGCCCGCCTCGCGGCTGGCTCAGATCGCCAACCGGCAGCAGACCGATGTTCGCATCGGCTGCGCGTTGCGCCAGCGACTCGATGAAGTCGACGAGCGCCGGATGCCCATAGTGGCGGTTGCGCGCAATGTTGACGGCCTGGTAGCCGACACCGTCAGCGGACAGCCGCTCGGCACCGACGAGGCAACCCGCAGCGTACCGGCCAATCGACTCCGGCGACCCCGCGGCAGGTGTTTCGACGTCGTCCCAGGCATGCGCCGCCGATGCGAGCGCGAGCGATAGCACGCCGAGAGAAACGACTGCAGTCGCCGCACGCAATCGCGCGCCGCTAGTCATGTTCTTCGATTGGATCGTTGATCGGGACCACGCGCCGAGTCTACCGAGATCATCGATCGCCTGCATCGCGATTAGGCTGCGAACGCCCAGAGCCAGGCACCGATCAGCAGGGCAACAGCCGTAGCGCCTGCCCACCGCTGGTAGATCGGCTGTCGCGGCAGCGTATCTGCGGC
>JAHEEN010000323.1 GCA_024640685.1 Rhodospirillaceae bacterium | reverse complement strand
TCTGGGCGTCCTATTCGCTCGCGGGGCTCTACGGTATTGCAATTGCAGCGACGGCGATGCTGTCGATGACCGGCATGATCGTCGCGCTCGACGCGTTCGGACCGATCACCGACAACGCTGGTGGTATCGCGGAGATGGCCGAGCTGCCGTCCGACGTTCGCCAGGTCACCGATGCGCTCGATGCGGTTGGCAACACAACAAAGGCCGTGACAAAGGGCTACGCGATCGGCTCCGCCGGCCTCGCTGCACTCGTGCTATTCGCCGACTATACGAACAGTCTCGAGGAAGCCGGTATCGAGGACCTCGGCTTCAATCTATTCGAGCCAAACGTCATTATTGGTCTTTTCATCGGCGGTCTCGTGCCTTATCTGTTCGGTGCGATGGCCATGGAAGCGGTCGGGCGCGCAGCCGGCTCGGTGGTCAACGAGGTGCGTCGCCAGTTTCGTGAGATCTCCGGCATCATGGAAGGCACGACGAAACCGGATTACTCGGCCGCGGTGGACTTGCTGACGCGCGCGGCGATTCGGGAAATGATCGTCCCGTCACTGCTGCCGATCGGCGTGCCGATCGTCGTCGGTCTTGCACTTGGGCCCGAGGCGCTCGGCGGCCTGCTGATCGGCACGATTGTTACGGGCCTGTTCGTCGCGATCTCGATGACGACGGGTGGCGGCGCGTGGGACAACGCGAAGAAGTATATCGAGGACGGAAACTTCGACGGCAAGGGCTCCGAAGCTCACAAGGCAGCTGTGACCGGTGATACCGTCGGCGATCCCTACAAAGATACGGCAGGACCCGCAATCAATCCGCTGATCAAGATCATCAACATCGTTGCGCTCTTGATCGTACCGTTGCTGTAACCCCGAGCACCCGCGCTCAATGCAGCCCGTGCATTGCGCGCGGGCGCTCGATGACGTAGCCCTGGATGAAGTCGACGCCAAGCTCGCGGATGGCCTCGAACGATTCGCGATCCTCGATTTCCTCGGCGACGATCCGAAACTCCAGCGTCCTCGCAAGCTCGATCAACGCCGTCACCATCGCCCGGTTCACCGAGTTGACGGATATGTCGCGCGTATAGGCACCGTCGATCTTCAGATAATCGACCGAGAGCTCCTTGAGGTTCGCGAACGAGCCGATGCCGCTACCGAAGTCATCGAGCGCAAAACGGCACCCCATGCCATGAAGCACATTGATGAAACGACGTGCATGATCTAGGTTGCCAGCGACAGCCGCCTCCGGAACCTCGAAGCAGATTTGTCCGGGATCGACGCCGGTATGGTCGAGACCCTCGACGACGAAATCCAGAAAATCCTCATCGCCGAGCGTCTGCGCCGACAGATTAATCCCGCAGCAACGACCCCCCGGCAGGCGAATCGTGCCGCTCGCCAGCGCCGTCAGCGCACCTTGCACGACCCACCGGTCGATGCTCGGCATCAGTTGATACCGCTCGGCTGCTCGCAGGAACTCCGAGGGGCCGATCAATGCGCCGGCTTCGTCGCGCATCCGCAGCAGCACTTCGATTGCAGGGCCCGACTCGACGCGTCCGGCCAGTGACACGATTGGCTGCACGAACAGCTCGAACTGATTGCTCTTGAGCGCCTGCTGGAGCCGCTGCAGCCACTGTATCTCGCCGCGTTGCCGAGCAATGATCTCGTCGCGGGCCGAGTAGACATGCACGCGTCCACGACCCTGCTGCTTGGCGACATAGCACGCCGAATCGGCAGCACTGAGCACGTTCTCGGCTGAGCCGCTCTCGTGGCCAATCTCGACGATGCCGATACTGACGCCGATATCGAAGATCTGGTCGCGCCAGACGAAACGATGATCGGCGACCGCGTTGCAAATGTCGTCGGTTATCTGGCGTGCCTTCTCCAGCGGGCAGCCGATTAGCAATAGGCCGAACTCGTCGCCGCCGAGTCGCGCGACGGTATCGGAGTCACGGACGCGCTCGCGCAGCAGCGACGCGATCTCGCGCAATAGATTGTCCCCGGCCAGATGCCCACACGTGTCGTTGACGGCCTTGAACCGATCGAGGTCCAGGTAGCAAATCGCATGACCGGTGCCGTCGCCGACGCGTGCCGACTGTAACGCAGCCTCCAAGCGCGCCTCGAACTCGATCCGGTTGACGAGACCGGTCAGCGCGTCATGGCTGGCCTGATACGACATCTGTCGCGCCAGGCCTCGCAGCTCTGTGACGTCGTGAAAGATGATCACGCAGCCGCCCAAGGTTCCGTCTGGCGAACGAATCGGAGATGCGGTCAATTCGATCGACCGCTCCGCCCCACCGTGTTTACTAACGAGCAGTGCGCGTCGGCCGAGACTGATGCGTTTCTTCTCGCTTAGACAGCGAGCGACAGGGTCGCCTAGCGACTCTCGATCCGCCTCGTCGATCAACGCGATCACATCAGTCAGCTGCTTACCGAGGCCGACACTGCGCTGCGCGCCTGTCAACGTCTCGGCGGCGGCGTTCATGTAGTCGATACTGCCGTTCGTATCCGTCGTGACGACACCTTCGCCAATCGACTCCAGCGTGATCCGCGCCTGTAACTTGCCTCGGCCGAGCGATGCCTCGAGGCTCTTACGGTGCGTGATGTCGCGCGCGACGGTGAGCAATGCGGGCTCGCCTCTATAATCGACGGCGCGTGTGTGCAACTCGGCCCAGCGGCCCTCGTCGCCGGCGTTGATGAGCTGAACCTCGAGCGGCTCGGCGTGCTCGTCACTACCGGTCGAGAGATCATCAATGCGCCGGCGCATCTCTGCACGGT
>JAHEEN010000116.1 GCA_024640685.1 Rhodospirillaceae bacterium | reverse complement strand
CGAGGCCGCACGGCGCCGCTCGGTGGCGGTTTGCAGGCTGATGACGACGACGTCCATGTCAGAATTTCCCGTTGACTCGATAGTGAGACGCCGCGCCGCGCAAAATCCTTCGGTTGACAACGCGTCGACGGCAGCGTATTCACGGGTGGGCTCGTGGTCGCAGGATGTCGACGCGGGGATCGTTTCAACCAGGAGAGACTACGCATGAGCTTGCGAATCTCGGCGCTGCTGAGCGCTGCCATCGCCGCCGGCGCCGTGACGTCGGTCGCCGCGCAAACGAGCTTGCCCGTTCCGGACGCGCCCGTCGCTCGCGACGTGCCGGGTGCGGTGCTGTTGCCGGACCCGACGATGGATCACAAGGTCGTTTTCGACATCGTCGCCGCGGCCGAGAACGTCGACGAGATTAATCCGCGACTCACGGTTGTTGCCCGGTACGTCAATACGCTCGCGAAGTACGGCGTCCCGGCAGACAAGCGTCACATCGCCGTCGTTTTCCATCGCGCATCGACGCCGGTGATTCTCAACGACGACGAATTCATGGCCCGCAACGACGGCCACCACAATCCGAATAGCGAGATCATCCGCCAGCTGCACGCGGCCGGCGTGAAATTCCATGTCTGCGGTCAAGCCGTACTCGGCCGCAAGATCGATCCGAAGGACATCATGCCCGAGATTCAGGTCGACCTCTGGGCATTGACGACGCTGATCGACTACCGCCTCAAGGGCTACGTGCAGATCGGCCCGTAATCGAGCGCAGACTGATGCGAGGGAGCTGACCCATGCAATTACCTAGAACAACGAGCAAAATTTTGGTGACCGGTATAGTTGTTGCGCTGGTATCGATCGTAGCGAGCGATCTCACGTTGGCGCAGAGCAACTTCGCGCGTCGCGATGTCTCCAACGATGCCTGGACGCGGCCGTTTCCGGCCGTGCGAATCGCCGGCAATCTCTACTACGTCGGCACCTACGATCTGGCGTCGTACTTGATTACGACCGAAGCGGGACATTTTCTCGTCAACACGGGCGTTTACGACTCGATCGATCTGATTCGCGAGAACGTCGAGTCGCTGGGTTTCGAGTTCGCCGACATCGAGATTTTGCTGACGACGCAAGCGCACTGGGATCACGTTGCGGATCTCGCGCCGATCAAGCGCCAAACGGGCGCGCGCCTCTTCGCGCACGAAGGTGACGTCACGTCGCTGGAGAACGGCGATGCGACGAACTTCCGTGTTCCGGAAGGGCGTGAGCCGATATTCGAGCCCGTCGAGGTAGACCGGGTCTTGCAAGACGGCGATACGATCGAGCTCGGCGGCACGCTCGTGACGCTGCATCATCACCCCGGTCATACGATGGGCGCGAGTAGCTTTTCGTTCACGCTGTCGGACGACGACGGCCGCGATCGCACCGCGCTGATCGTCAACATGGGCTCGATCAACAACGGTGTCGAGTTGCTCAACATGAGTGCTTATCCGCATATTGCCGATGACTACGCCGCGACGTTCCGTGACCAATTAGCGCTTACGCCGGATGTCTGGGTTTCGTCGCACTCAGGTCACTTCGACCTGCACGACAGGTACTCGCCCGGCGACGCATTCGATCCAAACCGCTTCGCCGATCTCGACGGCTACCGCGCAAAGATCGAGCTCTATCGAGAGCGCTATCGCGACCAACTCGAGGCCGAGCGCGCAAAACGGTAATTCCGCTGCGCGACTTCCCGCTCGACGCTTATTTCGAGCGAATCGGCTTTACCGATTCCGCCGCTGCCGACGAGCGCACGCTCGTTGCGTTGCACCGTGCGCAGCTGGCGACGATTCCGTTCGAGAACTTCGACATTCTGCTCGGCCGCTCGATTACCCTTGCACCCGAGTCACTGGTCGACAAGCTCATCGCACGGCCGCGCGGCGGCTATTGCTTCGAGCTGAACGGGCTATTTGCGCTCGCGTTGGCGGCAATTGGCTTCGAGGCCCGGCCGCTGATGGCTCGCGTGCATCTGCGCGGTGAGCCGACCGGCCATACGCATGGGCTACTGCTCGTCGAGCTCGGTGGGCAGCTGTGGATTGCGGATGTCGGCTTCGGCGGCCCGTCGCTGCGCTCGCCGATTCCTCTCGAGCTCGATGTGCAGCGCGAGCAAGATAGCAAGACGTTCAGACTCGTCGATGCCGGGCCGTTCGGCACACTGCTGCAACGCAAGTGCGACGACGCTTGGCGTGATTTGTATAGCTTCGAGCTCAGGACTGTTATCCCCGCCGATATCGAGCTGGCCAATCACTTCACGGCTACGCATCCGCGCTCGCGATTCACATCGACACGGGTCGCCGCCGTACACGGTGTGAACGGTCGAACGACGCTCGAGAATCGTCGTTTGCGGCATTTCTCCGACGGTATCGAGAGCGTCGAGGAGCTGGAGGAGGGGGCAGCGTATCTCGGTGCGCTCGAGCGCTACTTCGGGATCGAGCTCGGCGTGCCGTACAGCGCGCTCAAACCTCTAGCCGACTAGGACTTCGGCTCGATTGCGAAGCCTGCGACGTTCTTGTAGCGCTCCGAGATCTGCCGCAGCTCGTCCTGACTGATGTAGTCGTCGAGATTGTCGAACGGCTTGCCATGCGTCAGCTCATCGACCTTGACGATCAAATAATCCGGCGGGTATGCGCGATTCATGCGCACGACATTGGCCGTCTTCTCGCGTCGCTCTTCCTCGTATGCCGCGAGTGCGGCGACTGGGTCGCCAAGTGTGGCGAGCGCGTCGGCAAACGTGCGCGCGTCGATAGCACCTTGCGCTGCACCGTTCGAGCCGCGCGGATACATCGGGTGGGCCGCGTCGCCCATCAATGTCACGCGGCCGAACGTCCAGCGCTCGACTGGGTCCTTGTCGACCATCGGGTACTCGAGGATCATGTCGGCGTTGCCGATCAGGGCCGGGACGTCGAGCCAATCGAAGCGCCAGTCCGCATAGAGCGGTAGCACGTCGTCGGTGCTGCCAGGCTCGTTCCAATCGTTCTTCTTGACGTCGGCGCGGCGGATCTCGGCCATCCAGTTGATCAGCTGATTGCCGTCGCCGTCGATGTCGTCGACGATCGGGTAGACGACGAGCTTGCCGGTCTCGATCGAGCCGATGCGCATGTACGTGCGGCCGTCGAAGATTGGCGCGCGCCGCGTGACACCGCGCCACGTGTTGATGCCGGCGAACTGCAGTTCCTCGTCCGGATAGAACTGGCGGCGAATTGTCGAATTGACGCCGTCGCACGCGATCACGACGTCGGCCTCGACGGCCGGCAACGGCTCGCCGCTTGCCGTTTCGCGAAACCCAATCGCAACCGTCGAATCCCTTTGCGTAACGCCGGTGCACTGGTGATTCGTGACAATGCGTTCGTCGCCGATTTCGGCGAGGGCGGCCTCGTAGAGTATTCGGTGTAAGGTGCCGCGGTGAATGCCGAGCTCGGGCACCGGGTAGCCGGCCGCGATGCCGCGCAGCTCCTTATAAATGAGTTGGCCGTAGCGGTTGAAAAACGCGCTTTCGCGGTTCTCGATTGCCTCGGCGCGCAGCGCGTCCTCGAGTCCGAGTGCCGCAAACTCCTGCATTGCGTGCGGCAGCAGCGTGATGCCGACGCCGAGCGGCTCGATCGTCGGCGCGGCCTCGTAGACCGTGCAGTCGATGCCGCGCCGTTTCAGGTGCAAAGCGAGCGTCAGGCCGACGATGCCGCCACCGACAACGGCGAGTCTCACGTCAATGGCTGCGGTGTGATCCGTCAATCCGTCAAGAAGTGGTACATGCCAAGCACGTTCTCATGAACCCAGTCGTGCCCGGCCCAATGGCGGTACTCGTCCATCGTGACCGTGGCTTGCAGCTCCTCTAACGACTCTCCGGCGGCGATGCCACGCGCGACCGCGTCGCTCAGCGCTTCCAAATACTCGCGCCACTCGACGATGTTTTGCCGGTTACCGACGGGGCCATGTCCGGTCGCGATGTGTGTGAAGTCGGCGGCGATCGCCTCGGCTTCGGCGATCCTCTCCATCCATTGGTCGAACCGGCCGAGCTCGAAGTCCATCTCGCGGTACGGCAGGCGTCCGAACGTGACGTAGTCGACGATGAACATCACGTCGTCGTCGGGAAACAGCATCATGCTCGAATCGAGCGAGTGGTTCATCTCGCCGACCCATCTAAGTTGCACGCGTTTGCCGCCTAGCGTGATTTCATGTTGGTCGGTGAATGTAATCTCCGGTGGCACGACGTGGCTGACCGGGCCGCGCATGACCTCGGCGCCCTCGAGCAAGCCATCGCCGTCGGCATCGAATGCTGTGAACAGCACCCCGTCGACGTCGCCGGCGCGGGCCTCGTCACGGTCGACAATCTCGTTGCCGTCGAGATCGAGCGCCGCGACCGGCGCATATTGACCGACGACGTCACGCAATGACGTCGTGGCGGGTGGCAGCGCGAGATGATCGAGCATGTTCGCGTGGCCGACGAACTCGGCGGTATCGGAGAAAATACTGCCGCCGGACGCATGATCCCAATGATGATGGCTGTAGACGACGTAACGAACCGGCACGCCGAAGCGGGCGTCGAGCTCATTGCGCAGCCAAATCGCGAAATCCGTCGACAGCGGATCGGCGAGCACGATACCGTCCGTCGTCACGAGGAAGACCGTGCCGTGAAAGTTGTTTGTCGCGCGATAGACGTCGCCCGAGATGTGCGTGATCGTTCGGCGCGGCGCCTCTTGAGCCACAGAGACGCCGTTGGCCAGCATGGCCGCCGCCGCCAGCGGCAGCAGGGTGATTGTGATCCGACGCATGGGTTGTCCCCCCACTTGGTTACGGAGGACGAAAAGGTACACCGCCGCGCGGCGTTTTGACAGACTGCCCGATCAGCGATCGTTGTGCGAAATCTGTCGGTCTGGCGCTACCGCTGCCCGCACGTCGAGAATCCGAGTGCCGCGTAAAGCGGGCACCAGCCGACAAGGCCAGTCACGAGCGGAATCAAGCCGATCCAGCCCCATGGCGTTTGCGGCCCGATGAAAACGAGGCTGATCAAGACGATGCCGGCGATCACGCGAACGGCGCGATCCGGCGAACCTTCGTTGGCTTTCATTGCTTGGCTCCTTGCGCGTAACGCGCGTCGGATCCAAGGCTATCGCTGTCACAGACCGTGACAATTGGGGGTTTCCGCAGTAACGGCAGCGTCGGCGGATCGCGGGTTAGATGATCGAGTCGAAGTGCTGCTCCATGCGCGTACGCATCGCTGCGTCGGGCAGGCGGCCACGGACGGCGGCCATGTTGTCTTCGACGTGCCGTGCTTGACGCATGCCGGGTATCGCGCACGTGACTGCCGGGTGCGAGATCACATACTTTAGTAAGAACTGGCTCCAGCTCGTGCAATCGAACTCCGCGGCCCATTCCGGTAGCGGTTGATTGCCGATCGCGCGAAACAGATTGCCGCGGCCGAGCGCCCGGTTGACGAGCACGGCCATGCCGCGGTCGGCCGCTAGCGGCAGCAGGCGAGCGGCGGCACGGCGATCGTCGATCGAGTAGCTGAGCTGCACGAAGTCGACCGTGTCCGTGCGCATCAGACGCTCGAACTCGACTGGATGCTCGTCGCCGGCCGTCGTCATGCCTGTATAGCGGATGCGTCCCTCGGCCTTGAGCTCGCGCAGCGTCTCGATCTGCGTTTCGAAGTCGATCAAATCGTGGACCTGAATCAGGTCGAGCGTATTTTTCTTGAGCCGCTCGAACGAGCGCTCGACGATCCTCGAGCCTTCGGCACGGCCCAATCGACGCACTTTCGTCGCGAGGAACAGCTCGTCAGCCAAACCAAGCTCGTCGATCAGCTCGCCCAGAACGATCTCCGAGCTGCCATACTCCTCTGACGTATCGATGAGCTGACCGCCCAGCGCATGAAACGCTGCCAAGGATTCGCGCAGCGGCACGCGCGCCTCGGCCGAATCGCCGACGCCGTAGCGGTTCGTGCCGACGCCGAGCGCGACGATAGCCTCGCCCGACGACGGAATCGTGCGCCGAATCAGGTCGTCGGCTTGCGCTCCACCGAGGCGCCACGGCACAGCGGTCGCGGCCGCAACAGCGGCACCGCCTTGGACGACTTTGCGGCGCGTGATGGTCATGCGCATGCTCCCACGGATGGCGCGGCCGATACTGCCAACGTTCGCTGGCTGCGGCAAGTCACTGCTGCAGATCGATAGCGGATTGCCCAGATCGCGTGTCGAACGTCTCTATGGTTAAATCGAGTTCACGAATCACGAACTGTAGCGACGTCGAATGCCCGCAAGGACCGCGCGAGACGAGTCGACTATCCGATCCGATTCAGCCTCTGTGAACATCCCTTCGACTGCGACACTCGATGCCTTGCTGGGCGACTTGCGCGCGCATGGCGATCGCGTTGCGCTCGCGCAAATCGGCCAACGCGGCCATGTCGAGCTGACGTATCGCGAGCTGGATAGGGACTCCATTGCGCTCGCGGCCGGCCTGCGCGCGCAGGGGCTCGCGCATGGCGATCGCGTGATCCTGCTTGCGCCGAATAGCCCGGACTGGCTGATCGCCTGTGTCGCGCTGCTGCGCTCCGGCGTCGTGCCGGTGCCGGTTGACAGCCAAATGGCTGCGAGCGATCTCGAGCATATCGCGAGTGACTGCGAGGCGAAGTGGATTTGCACGACGCAGGCCGGCGCAGAGCGTATCCGCGGGCTCGATGCATTTGCCGACGTCAGGACCTTGTTGCTCGACGACGTCGATAGCGCACAGCATTGGCGAAATTTCTGTGCGGATACGTCGGGCCTCACCGCCGGCTACGAGTCCGAGGATATCGCCGTGATCTTCTATACGTCCGGGACGTCGGGCGCGCCGAAGGGTGTGCCGCTGACGCATCGGAACATCGTCAGCAACGTTGCCGCATTGCTGAGCTTGAAGCTGGTCGACGGCAGTGATCGCGTGCTGTTACCGTTGCCGCTGCACCATGTTTATCCGTTCGTCATCGGCGTGCTGACGCCGCTGGTGACCGGAATGACGATCATCGTGCCGAGCTCGCTGGTCGGGCAGCATTTCTTTGCAGCGTTGCGGCAAGGCTCGCCGAGCATCTTGCTCGGCGTTCCGCGGCTCTATGATGCGATCTGCGGCGCGATCGAGCAGCAGTTTCGCTCGCGTGGCAAGGTCGTCGCGGCCGTGTTCAGCGCACTGTTGGTATTTTCGGCGATGTTGACGACGCGCTTCGGCATCGACATCGGCCGGATCCTGTTCGTGCCGATACGCCGTAGCGTCGGGCCGCGGCTGCGCTTGCTGATCTCCGGCGGCTCGGCGATGGATGCACGCGTCGCAACGACGTTGGCTGCACTTGGATTCCGGCTCGCGGCGGGCTACGGGTTGACCGAGACTTCGCCGATTCTGTGTTTTCGCTCGGCGGAGATGCGCGGTGCCGATCATGTCGGCCGGCCGTTGCCGGGTGTCGAGGTTCGTATCGCGGCACCGGAGGAGCGCCTCGAGCACGGCGAAGTGCAGGCCAAGGGTCCGAACGTGTTCGCCGGTTATTTGAATCTCCCGGACAAGACGGCCGATGCGTTCACCGACGATGGCTGGTTCCGCACTGGAGATCTCGGTGCGTTCGACGAGCGAGGTTATTTGCGGCTGTCAGGGCGGATGTCCTCGATGATCGTCATGCCGGGCGGTGAAAATATCGATCCGGAGAAGATCGAGCAGGCACTCGAGCAGTCGCCGGCCGTCAAGGAGGCCGGTATCGTGTTGCTGGACGGGCGCTTAGGCTGTCTGGCCGTCCCGGCCGCCGAGTTAGCGCGGGACATTTCGTCCGACGAGCTTGAGCGGGCGATGCGTAGTGCCGTGACCGAGGCTGCCCGGAATCTCGCGAGCTACCAGCGACCAGGCGACGTCCGCGTCGAGATGACGCCGCTGCCGCGAACGCGGCTCGGCAAGCTGCGTCGCGTCGAGCTCGCAGCGCGATTCTCAGCGCGGGGAGCCACCGACGAACGCGCGCATGCGGCACCTGGGCTGACACCGCGCTCAGAGCTCGCGCCGCTGGACCGTGAGCTGCTCGAGGACCCGACGGCAGCACGCGTCTGGGCTTGGCTCGGAGAGCGATTCGCATCGAAAGCGATCTCGCCCGATACGCACATGCAGCTCGACCTCGATGTCGATTCGTTGGCATGGCTGAACTTGACGCTCGAGATCCGCAATGAGGTCGGCATCGATCTGACCGACGATGCCGTCGCGCGTATCGAGCTCGTTCGCGATCTACTGCAAGAGGCGACGGGCTCGCAACGTGCCGGGCAACTGTCTGCCGATGTCCTCGGACTGTTGCGCGAACCCGAGTCGCTCGTCAGCGATGAGGATCGGCAGGTCTGGCTCGCGCCCCGCGGCGGCCTCTATCGACTAATCGACGGCATTGCTCTCGGCGCTACGCGGTTGCTGATGCGGTTGGTGTTTCGGCTGGAATTACGCGACTCGTCAAATCTGCCTGCCGAGGGACCGTTCGTGATCTCCGCCAATCACCTGAGCGCACTCGATCCGCTCGTCATCATGTCGGCGCTCGATCGATCGCGGTTTCGGGCCACGTATTGGGGTGGCTGGGTCGGTATATTGTTCAAGAACCGTCTCAGCCGTGCGTTTAGCCACGCGATGCGGATTCTACCCGTCGAGCCGCGTGCTGGACCGATCTCGAATCTCGCACTGGCTGCGGCCGTGCTGCGGCAGGGCCGGATACTCGTTTGGTTTCCAGAGGGCGAGCGATCCACGAGCGGTGAGACGCTGCGGTTTCGCCCGGGCGTCAGCTTGCTGCTGCAAGCTAGCGGTGCGCGCGTCGTGCCCACATGGATCGAAGGTGCCGGTCGTGCGCTGCCGCCCGGGCGGCTGTTACCGCGGCCGACGCGTCTCGCGGTTCGATTCGGTACGCCGATCGACGCTGAGCAGCTCGAGCAGGAAGGGTCTGGCGAGACGGCCGAGGAACGCGTGGCCGATGCGTTGCGCGCGCGCGTCTGCGCGCTCGCCGAGTTGTAGCGATCCAGCTACTCGTCCTCGGTGCCGAGCTCCGGGGCTTCGATGATCTGCGGTCCTGCGATGTTGTACGTGCGGTAGAGGTCCTCGAGCTGACCTTCATCCAGGCCGCGTATCGATGCAATCGGGATCCGGTCCGGCATCAGGCCGTTGATGACGACGGCATCGCCGCCAAACGGGCAGATCCGCCCATCGCGGTCAGTGAATGCGAGCGTGTCGTCGAAGCGCAAGCCTCGGCTCGGTGTTGCGAGCTGAATATGGTACGCACGCCGTGCGCCTGTGAAAACGACGAGGTTGCGATTGTCGAGCGGGCGCCAGTCCGACATTGCGCGGGCGAAGAAGCAATCGTCGTACGTCAGAAATGCCGGCGTCCCCGATCCCGGCTGATTCGACGCGCAGCCGCTTGCGATGACTGCGGCGGCGGCCGTGACCAACATCCGAGCACGTTGCATGTCGACCTCCATTGCGGCTCGAGTCGGACGGTGCCACGGCGTGGCTCACCGCCGGTCGAGAGACGCTATCCATCATAGTCTAATCTGGGTGAATTGACGCACTCGGCACGCAGCGCTAGCGTTACC
>JAHEEN010000115.1 GCA_024640685.1 Rhodospirillaceae bacterium | reverse complement strand
GGCAGAACTTGCGCCCCGAATGGCTCGCGAGCGGCAGGCTCGTGCATCTGTTTCGGATCGGCCCACCGGATCCGCTACGCGCCCCCGGTGTGCCGCATTTGAGCGAGCTGGTGACGAACGAAGCCGATCGTGCTCTCGTCGAGTTCATGGAAATCGGCGTCGCGCTCGGCTGGCCGCTGTTCGCGCCGCCCGACGTGCCGCCGGAGCGCGTTGCCGCGTTACGCGCGGCTTTCGATGCGCTCGTCGCAGATCCGGCTTTTGCGTCGGCCGTCGACACGGCATTGCATATCGCGCCGAACGCCGTCTCCGGCACCGAGCTCACTGAGTCGGTCGAGCGCGCGCTCGCGACGCCGCCCGAGCTCGTCGCACGTGCGGTCGCGCTGATGGACCTATAGCGCGACTTATACGGGCGCGACTTATGCGTCGCGAATCGCGCGCTTGACGAGGTTCTCGAGCAGCGGAATCTTGAAGTGGTTGAAGTTCAGCGGCGTTGCGCCACGCACAGCCGCCTGTCCCGCCAGCGCCGCGGTTTCCTCGTCGGGCGCGCTGCCGGTCACGACTTCCTCGACAACCGTCAGGCGACGTGGCGTGCACTGCACGGCGCCGGCGGCGATGCGGATACGAGAGATCGTGCCGTTCTCGACGACCATTGCGCTCGCGATATTGACGAGCGGGAAGTCCCACGTGTTCCGGTCGGCAACCTTCTCGAAGTAGAACTGCGCGTTGGCCCAGTCGCCGGGAATCCGGACGGCAGTCAGTAGCTCGCCGGGCTCGAGCACGGTCATGCGCTCGATGTCGATGTCCGGGCCGATGAAATAATCCTCGGCTGCGACCTCGCGGGTACCGGATGCGCTGCGCACGATCATCGTTGCATCGAGCGCGACCATCGCCGGTGCGACATCCGACGGCGACACGGCGACGCATCGGTCCGCACCCCACAGGCAGTGCTCACGGTTTTGCCCTTCGGGCGTGTCTGCATAGCAGGTATTGCCGCCGGCGCGATAGCAATCGACGCCATAGCGGTAATACCAGCAGCGCGCATCCTGATTCAGGTTGCCGCCCAACGTGCCGACGTTGCGGATCTGCGGGCTCGCGACGTGTCCGGCGGCTTGCGCGAGCAGTCCGTAGCGCGACTGGACGATGTCGTTGTTCTCGATCTCGGTCAGCGTCGTCAACGCGCCGATCTCGATGCCGCCATCGACTTCGCGAATCCCGCGCATCGACGCGATGCCGGTCAGGTCGACGACGTTGGCTGCGTATTTCGCGCGGTCCTTGAACCAGCTCAGCGAATCGTGCCCGCCTGCGACCGGCCAGCCCTCGTCACCGAACCGGCTCAATAGATCGAGAGCCGTCTCCTCACTGTCCGGCTGGAATAACTCGAAGTGCGGCATCATGTCTTTGGACATAGCGAGATGCTCCTTAGGCTGTATGTATTTTTAGCGGCGGCGTCGACTGCGGGCGCCCAGCCACGTGATTGACGATCATGTCGGGCACGACCGGCACGCGATTGAAGACGTGACCGCCGAGCGCATCGGAAATAGCACAAAGAACCGCGGCTGACGCCGCACCCATCGGCGGCTCGCCGATACCGCGCGAGCCGACGGGATTTTGCGGATCGGCGATGTCGACGGCGTCCCATTGTATCCCCGCCGGAACGTCGAGATAGGTTGCGGGCTTGCACGATAAGTAACTCGCGTTCCCGGGCAAACCGTTCTGTGGATCGTAGATTTGCCGCTCGAAGAGCGCATAGCTCATCCCCCAAATGCTGCCGCTTCTGAGCTGCCCGGCCAGACCCTGCGGATGAAACACAGTGCCGCAGTCGGCGACGGCAACGTAATCGAGGATATCGACTTTACCGGTCTCGACGTCGACTTCGACGGCAGCGAACCCGCAGGCAAGCGCCGGTACGTCGCCTTCCATACGCAGCTGCTCTTTGGCGACGCCGACGAGCCCGGTGCCTGCGACGCCACGCACGGCCAAGCGCGTGACCTCATGGATGTCGTCCGGCGGCGTCTCGCCGGAGTACTTGCCGCCGAGCTCGATGGCGCGCTGCGCGGCCTCGGCATACGTCAGGCCCTGCGACGGATCGGCGATCTTGAAGACGCGCTCGTCGCCGACATCGTAATCGTCGGGCGCACCGCCGAGATCCATCGCAGCAATCTCTTTGAGCTTACCGAGCGCGTTCATGCCGCCGACGTAGTTGGCCCGCGCCATCGTCCACGACGTGTTGCTGCCGGTTTGCGTCGACGCAAACGGCAGGAACTTCGCGTTGCTGCCCTGATGGATGATGCAATTCTCCCAGCTCATCTTCAGCATCTCGGCTGCAGCACGCGTCGTGCTCGCATACGAATACGTGCCGAGATTGCCGACGCCACTGTGCAGATGCAGCTTGCCGTCCGGCGTGAGGACGCAGAGCCCGTCGTAGCCGGTCCGACCGACGTCGTGATAGGCCTGACCGACGCCGACGCCATAAATCTTCGAGCCGTTGCGCTGGCCGCTGCGAGCGAGGTGCCCTTGCCAGTCGAACATCGCCGCGCCCTTCTCGAGTGCATCCGGCAGATAGGCGCTAGTGACGTTCAAGCGGTTCGCGCCGATCTTCGCATCGTTGTTTGGCGCGTTCATGACCCGAATCGCCAGCCGGTCGATGCCGAGCTCGCTCGCGGCTCGATCGATCAGCGGTTCTACGGCCGCCGAGATCTGGTTTTGCCCGGGACCGCGTTGCGGGCCACGCGGCGTCGTGTTCGTGACGACTGGGATACCGCGGAAACGCATGTCCTCGGGCTGGTAGAGAATCGACAAGGCCGCGGCCGCATCGCCGGAATCGCCGAAGCCGCCGTTCGCACCGCCGTCCTGCACGACCGTGAAATCGATCGCCGTGATCTTGCCGTCGGCGCGAAAACCCATGCGCACGCGGCCCTGGAACGTGCCGCGCGCCGAGCCGATCGAGTACTCGTCACGGCGAGTCATGCGCAGCATGACCGGCCGGGAGACCTTCTTCGACAGCAGCGCCGAGATACCGACGGTCTGTCCCGGCGTGCCCTTCGAGCCGAAGCCGCCGCCGCAGTATTCGTTGATGTAGACGAAATCGTCCAAGCCGATGCCGATCTGCTGCGCGATCGCAGGCAGCGACGCCGTCAAGCTCTGCGCGCCGGAATGCACGTAGCATTTGCCGTTCTGCCAATAGGCCATCGCCGTGCGCGGCTCCATCGACATGTGCGAATTGCCGGCCGTGACGAACGTCTCGTCGATGACGAGATCGGCCTCGGCAAGCTTGGCCTCGACATCGCCGTGCGACCATTCCACGGCTGCCTCACCCATCGGCAGCTGGCCCTCGGGCACCGCAGCAAAATCTCGCGCAGTCCATTTGATGCGCTTGGGCTCGATGCCCGTGCGCCCGCCGCCGATGTTGTTGCCGCTCGCACGCCCGTCCGGTCCGCCCGGATAAAGGCTCTGCAGCGGATCGACGGTGAACGGCAACTCCTCGAACTGGACGCGTACGTGCTCGATTGCGTTCTCCGCCGTCATCTCATCGACAGCGGCCAATGCGAGGATTGGGTCGCCGACGTATCTTGGCTCGTTGGTCAACAGCTCATTGACGCCCTCGTCATCGGCCGTAAGGATGCCGATGACGCCGTCCATCGCGAGCGCATCGGACGCATCGATGTTGACGACTCGCGCATGCGGCATCGGGCTCGTCAGCAGCTTCGCGAAGACCATGCCGTCAACGCGAAAGTCCTCGGCGAACCGAGCCTGCCCGGTAACCTTCGCCCGAATATCCGGGGGCGTGAAATTCTTACCGATCAGGGACCACGTCATGCTTAGGCGCTCTGAGCCGCGCGCATCACGGCATTCAAGTAGTGGTCATATGCGCCGCAACGACACAGGTTGCCGGACAGCCAGCGGCGCGCCTCGTCGCGCGTCGGCGACGGGTTCGCCTCGAGCAGCGCAACGGCCGACATGATCTGGCCCGGCGTGCAAAAGCCGCACTGCGGGCCGAGCTCGTCGATCATCGCCTGCTGCACCGGGTGCAGATCACCGTTCGGCGATTCGAGTCCCTCGATCGTCCGAACGGCTTTGTCGCGCACCGTGTGCGTCAGTGTCGAGCACGAGTAATTCGGCACGCCGTCGACGAGCACCGTGCACGCACCGCATTCGCCACGGTCGCAGCCGAGCTTCGTGCCAGTCAGGTTCAGCTTGTAGCGCAGTGTCATTGCGAGCGTCTCGTTCGGCAGCACGTCGACGCGACGGACCTCGCCGTTGACGTTGAGGCTCATCAAGCGCTCGACGCCACCAGGGGTTGCTGCCTGCTCGGGCGTGCAGCCGCTCAAGCCGCCAAAGACGTAGCTCGCCGATGACGCGACGGCACCCGAGGCGATGACGCCTTTGATGAACGAGCGTCGCGATGCCTTGCTGTTCCCGATCGCCGCGACGGGACCGGCAGAGTCGTAACGCGGTTGCGGATACTCGGTCTCGGCCGCGGTGTCGATGGTGGTGTTCTCAGTCATGGTGGGACTCTCTCCAGACCTTATGTGTTGGGAGTCGAGCTGCGCTCGATCCTATGCAAAAAGCAGGGGTTGAACAAGGCGCGCCGCAGCGCCCAGACCCCTTGAAAACGTTGTCGTCACGTTGCCTCACGCCGTGTTGACCTGCAGCGATCCGTGCGATTGCGAACGCCCGGAAGCGGCGTTGACGATCATGTCCGGGACGACCGGCGCACGATTGAAGTAGTAGCCGCCGAGCGCGTTCGAGATCGCACACAGCAATGCCGCGGCGGCGCAACCCTGTACCGGCTCGCCGATACCCCGGGCTCCGATCGGGTTCTCCGGATCGCGCTCACCGACCGCCGCCCAGGCCATCGTGCTTGGCACGTCGAGGTAGGTCGGCGGCTTCGTCTGATCGTAGCTCGACGTCGCGGGCAGACCATTCTGCGGATCGTAGATGTGGCGCTCGGTCGCGGCCAAGCCAATACCCATGACGGCACCGCCCTTGACCTGCGTGCTCAGCCCCTGCGGATGGATGACCGTGCCGCAGTCGACGACGCCCATGTAATCGAGAATCTCCCAACGGCCCGTTTCCAGATCGAGGTCGATCTCGATGAACCCGACCGCGAGTGCGGGCGGCGTGCCGCTAAGACCTAAGTTGTCCTTCGCCGCGCCGATCAAGCCCGAGCCGGCCAATGCCGTAACGGAGCGTTTCGTCATGTCGTTGAGGTCGTCGGCGTACTCCTCGCCTGAGAACCGTCCGCCGAGCTCGATCGCACGCTGCGCGGCGTCGGCGTACGTCATCCGGCGACTCGGATCGGCCGTCGCGAACACGGCCTCGTCGGCGATGTCGTAATCGTCGGGCGCACCGCCGAGATCCATCGCCGCGATCTCCTTGAGCTTCGCAACGGCGTCCATCGCCGCAACGTAGTTCGTGCGCGTCATCGTGAACGACGTGTTGCTGCCGAATTGACCGAGGTTCCACGGCAAGTGCTTGCGCGAATCGCCGCGCTCGACGACGACGTTCTCCCAGTTGTACTTCAGGACCTCGGCCGAGACGCGCGATGTGCCGGTATGCGAGTACGTGCCGAGATTGCCGACGCCGGTATGCACGTGCAGGATGCCGTCGGGCGTGATTCGCACGATGCCGTCGAAGCCGTTACGGCCAGCGGAGTGATAGGCCTGACCGATACCGACCGCGCGCACCTTGGAGCCGTTGCGCTGGCCACTGCGCGCCTTGCGCGTCTCCCAATCGAAGTCGCGCGCGCCGATGTCGAGTGCCTCGCCTAAGAATGCGCTCGTGACCGTCGACTGGCGGCCGCCGTAGCGCGTGTCGCTGTTCGTCGCGTTGATGCGCCGGATTTCGAGCTCGTCGATGCCGAGCTCGCGTGCCGCCTTGTCGAGCAGCGGCTCGATCGCCATAGCGATCTGGTTCTGCCCGGGACCGCGCTGCGGTCCGCGCGGCGGCGTGTTCGTCAGAATCGGGATACCGCGGAACCGCATCGCCGGCACCGAATAGACCAGCGATACGGCATCGGCCGCCGAGCGCCAGTCGTTGAAGCCGATCGTCGGGCCGTTCTCCTGAACGATGTAGAGATCGGCCGCCGTGACGCGACCGTCGTCGCCGAAACCGACCCTGATACGGCCCTGAAAACCCGGACGCGCCGAGCCGATGAAGTTCTCTTCGGTACGGCTAACGCGCATCTGCACGGGCCGGCCAATCTTGCGAGACATCAACGCCGGAATCGCCGGGAAAGGATACGCGCCGCCCTTCGAGCCGAAACCGCCGCCGCAGAACTCGGCGATGAAGACGAGCTCTTCCGGCGCGATGCCGATGTACTGCGCCATCTCGGGGATCGGGAAGCTACCGCTCTGCGAGGACGCGTGCAGCACGCAGCGGCCATTCTCCCAGTACGCCATCGCCGTGCGGGTTTCCATCGGGTGGTGCGTCAAGCCCTGCGTGACGAACGTCTCGTCGAGCACGACGGCCGCGTTCTCGAAGCCCGCATCGATGTCGCCGTACGACCACTCGAGCGCGGCTTCGCCCATCGGCAGCTGGCCGGCCTCGACGGCCGCGAAATCGGCCGCGGTCCACTTGACGCGGCGCATCTCCATGCCGGGGTTGGCCATGTTGCCCTGCGTGCGCGCGTCCGGCCCGCCCGGATAGAGGCTCTCGAGCGGATCGACCGTGAACGGCAGCTCCTCGTACTCGATTTGGATCGCCTCGATCGCATTCTCCGCCGTCGTCTCATCGACGGCCGCAACCGCAAGAATTGGATCACCGACGTAAGTCGGCTCGTCGGTCAGCATCGGGGTTTCCGGCGAGGGCGGATTCGGGCACTCGCTTGCCCGCAAGATTCCGAGGACCCCCTCCATCGCCTCCGCGGCGCTCGTGTCGACGTTGACGACGCGCGCATGCGGTAACGGACTGGTCAGGAGGCGGCAAAAGACCATGCCCTCCGCACGGAAATCTTCAGCGTAACGAGCCCGCCCTGTGACCTTCGCGTGAATGTCGGGCGGCGTGAAATTTCTGCCGATGAGTGAGTAGGCCATGATTCCCCCACGATGCTGATCGCAGCCGACGCGCCGCGACGATCCGCGGCTCCGTTTATTTAGTCGATCCTATGAGAAAGCCTGGTGGCGAACAAGGGGCCGAGCGCCGATCGCCCACGTGACGACGGGCGCAACTCAGAAAACGGCCAGCGGCTGCTCATCGAGCGCCGCGAGCTGCTCCTTGAGCGCCAGCACGTGCTCCTCCCAATATTTGTTCGTCTCGAACCACGGAAACGCCTTCGGAAATGCAGGGTCCTCCCAGCGCCGCGCGATCCAAGCCGTATGGTGAATGATGCGCAGCGTGCGTAGCGGCTCGATGAGCCGGAGCTCGCGGTAGTCGAACTCGCGAAACTGCGCATAGCCTTCGAGCAGCTCGGTGAGCTGGCCGGCCCGCTCACCGACGTCGCCGGACAAAAACAGCCACAGATCTTGCACGGCCGGGCCCGTCACGCAGTCGTCGAGATCGACGAAGTGCGGCCCATCGTCGGTCCACAGCACGTTGCCCGGATGGCAGTCGCCATGAATTCTGAGCTCGGTCAGAGGCCCGACGTCGGCCAAAATCGCCTCGATGCGCTCGAGCAGCAATTCGGTAATGCGATCGTAGCCGTCGCGCAGGTGCTCGGGCAGCCAGACGCCGTCACGAATCGTTGCGGCCGCGTCGTGGCCGAGCCAGTCGGGTGACAAGCGCCGGCGTGCGCTGAAACTAGCGCTCGCGCCAACCGCGTGAATGCGGCCGAGAAAGCGGCCCATCCACTGGCGCTCGTCGTCGTTGCCGAGCTCGGGCCAGCGACCGCCCTGCCGCGGGAACACGGCAAACCGAAACCCAGCATGCGTGTGCAGTGTCTCGCCGTCGACAGCCAATGGCGCGACGACCGGAATCTCGTGGCTTACGAGCTCCGCGGCGAACGCATGCTCCTCGCGGATCGCCGCATCGCTCCACCGCGCCGGGCGATAGAACTTCGCGACGACAAAGCCGCCATCGTCGAGCCCGAGCTGATAAACACGATTCTCGTAGCTGTTGAGCGCAAGAATTCGGCCGTCGGTGACGTAGCCGAACCGGTCGAGCGCCTCGAGCACGACGTCCGGCGTCAGCTCTGCATACGGGGTGGCGTTGGACATCTGAAAAAACCTCGGACTCGCCGAGAGGGTATCCTTTCGTTTACGCGGGCCGCGGTAACCCGTAGCCTGCGCGCTCATGATAGCGGGATCGCGCACGGCCATGTTGACGGCAACGGCGATGGTGGCGTTTGCCGCGAACTCGCTGCTGTGCCGTTTGGCGCTCGCGCCGGGCCTGATCGATCCGGCGAGCTTTGCGACGCTTCGCGTTGCCTCGGCTGGCGCGACGCTTGGAGTGGTCGGGCTGGCGCATTGGCGACGTCCAGACAGCGTAGCCATCGACCTCAAGGCCGTCGCGAGCCTCGGGCTCTACATGGTCACGTTTACGTATGCGTACGTGTCGCTCGCCGCAGGTACCGGTGCACTGATCCTGTTCGGCAGCGTGCAGCTGACGATGTTCATCACCGCGTTGCGTGCCGGCGAGCCCTTTCCGCCGCTTGCGTGGCTCGGCTTGAGCCTCGCGATGGCAGGCCTCGTCTATCTCGTCTCGCCCGGCCTCGCAGCGCCCGATCCCATCGGTGCCGCACTGATGACGGTCGCAGGCATAGGCTGGGGCGGCTACTCGCTGCGTGGCCGACATGCAGCCAACGCATTGACGTCATCGGCGACGAACTTCTGGCTGACGCTGCCGGTCGTCCTGATCGTCAGCGTCGTCATGCGCGAGTCGGCGCACGTGACCGCCGCCGGCGCCGGCTACGCACTCGCGTCGGGCATCGCCGCTTCGGGGTTCGGCTACGTCATTTGGTATGCCGCGCTGAAACAACTGCGCGCGACAACGGCAGCCACCGTGCAGCTATCCGCGCCCGTGATCGCGGCCTTCGGCGGTGTCCTCCTATTAAATGAGGCCGTGACGCTCAGGCTCGCGCTCGCTTCGCTCGCTACGCTCGGCGGCATCTGGCTCGTGCTGGCGCAGCGCGCCAAAGCCGGTTAACGTCCCGTTTTTCTTCGAGCTTGTCACCTCAACTCAACGACATGTCCAATCCCGTCATCGACTTGCTGTTGCGTCGGCGTTCCGTGCTCGCGAAGGATCTGCTCGAGCCCGGGCCGAGCGAGACCGACCTCGAAGCGATCATCGCAGCAGGTTTACGCGTACCGGACCACGGCCGCGTCGAGCCGTGGCACATTCAGGTCCTGCGTAAGCCTGCACAGATCGCTTTTGCCGAGCTGTGTGCTGAAATCTTCGAGCGCGAGAATCCGGGCGCCAACACGGTCCTAATCGCCGCCGAACGCGAGCGCATGCAGCGTTCGCCGCTGTTGCTCGTCGTCACGTCGCAGCTCGATCCGAGCCGTTATCAAAAGGTGCCGGCCATCGAGCAGGTTCTGTCGGCCGGCGCCGTCTGCCAGAACATCCTGATCGCCGCGCAATCTCTAGGGTTCGGCGCGCAGTGGGTGACCGGCTGGCCTGCTTACCACGCCGATATCCGCGTCGCGCTCAGCCACGACGCCGA
>JAHEEN010000322.1 GCA_024640685.1 Rhodospirillaceae bacterium | reverse complement strand
GTCTCGGCGAGTTACTCGATTTCCACAACTTCATGCTGCGCGAGTATTTCCGGCAAGCGGAGGTCGACGCTCGTGCGGAGCTCGATCGCACGCTGCAGCTCGGCGAGCGAATCGTTCCGCTCGTTGCCGATGTGACCGAAGTGCTGCGCGAGCTGCATCGCAACGGCGCAAACGTGCTATTCGAGGGCGCGCAGGGCGCGATGCTCGACATCGATCTCGGTACGTATCCATTCGTAACGTCGTCGAACACGACGGTCGGCGGCGCTGCGACCGGTACCGGTGTCGGTAGCGGCGCGATCGACTATCGGCTCGGCATCGTCAAAGCCTATACGACGCGGGTCGGCGCCGGGCCGTTCCCAACGGAGCTGTTCGACGAAACAGGCGGACGACTCGCGGCTGTCGGTGCGGAGTTTGGGGCGACGACGGGACGTCCACGGCGGTGCGGTTGGTTCGATGCCGTGTCGCTAAGCCGGGCCGTATTCTCGAATTCGCTGTCGGGGCTCTGCGTCACGAAGCTCGATGTGCTCGATGGTCTCGACGAGATCAAGATTGCCGTTGCCTATGAGCTCGACGGCCAACGCCTAGACGCGCCGCCAATGCGCGCCGACGATTACGCGCGCTGCAAGCCGGTCTACGAGACGGTTGCCGGATGGAGCGCGGCGACGTCGGGCGTGACGTCTTTCGACGGCCTGCCAAGCGAAGCGCAGGCGTTTATCGGCCGCATCGAGACGCTGCTCGAGATACCGGTTGACCTAATCTCAACAGGCGCTGGACGCGACGACATCATCGTTCGCCACCACCCGTTCGAACGCTAGGCCGGCGCTAGATTTCGCGGGGCCGCGCGTGCTGCGGCCCGCTGCGGGTGTTTCGCTAGTTGCGACGCCGGCGGCGAGAAGCTACGATAAACAGCACGCGTAATCTAAAGAAAAATAACAAAGAATAAGAACAAGCCATGGCCCTAGAACCGTTCGTCGCCGGCTACCGTGCCGACAATCGTGACGTAGCTCCTCGCACAAATCCGGAGATCCGACATAATGTTCGGATGCACCGACAGGTCGGCCATATGCTATTCCGGTCAACGAGACGCTGGCTCGGGTTCGCTCTACTGCTCGCCGCGACGACCGCGACGGCGCAGCAGGATTTATTTCCGCGCCCCGAAGGTCTCGAGGCCGACGTCGAGTTTTGGCGTCGCGTCTACACCGAGGTCGATACGAGCAGTGGCTTCATCCACGATTCGGTAAACCTGGGTGTCGTTTATCGCACGCTGCGGTTCTCAGAGGACACCTCGCGCCGCCAGCGCAATCGGATCATTCGTACGGCCTACGACGAGATTCGGGCGGCGCTCGGCGAGCTCGCCGATGGCAAGCGCACCGGCCTGACCGCTGAGGAACGCCGCGTCCTCGATGCTTGGCCCGAGGATGTTACCTCGGCGGAACTGCGTGCAGGCGCCGGCCAATTGAGGTTTCAGCTCGGTCAGAGCGATCGCTTTCGTAGCGGCCTAATCCGCTCTGGGACCTGGAAGCCGTACATCCTTTCGGTGCTCGAGCGTCGTGGGTTGCCGCTCGAGCTTGCGGCGCTACCGCACGTCGAGTCATCGTTCGATCCAACGGCCTACTCGAAGGTTGGCGCGGCCGGCATGTGGCAGTTCACGCGCTCCACGGGCCTACGCTACATGCGCATCGATCACATCGTCGACGAGCGGCGTGATCCATACTTTTCGACGACGGCTGCGGCGCGCCTGCTGCAGAACAATTTCGATGTGCTCGAAACTTGGCCGCTGGCGCTGACAGCCTACAACCATGGCGTCTCCGGCATGCGCAATGCCGTAAGACAGCAGGAGACACGCGATATCGAGACGATTGTCCGCAGCTACAAGGGCAGGACGTTCGGTTTCGCATCGCGAAACTTCTACGTCGCCTTTTTGGCGGCGCTCGAGATCGATCGCGATCCGGAGCGTTTTTTCGGCGACCTGTCGTTCCGTCAGCCGGCGCAGTCGTTGACCGTGGCGGTGCCGGACTTCGTGCGCGTCGATGAGCTCGGAGAGTCGCTAGGGCTCAGCCCGCGGGAGCTGCGCCATTGGAATCCGGCTCTGGCCGATCCGGTCTGGAGCGGTGACAAGTTCGTCCCGCGCGGATTCGAGCTGCGCGTGCCGGTCACGTTGGGTGTCGATCCAGCGGTCAGACTAGCGGCGATACCTGCGACTGCGCGTTACACGGCGCAGATGCCGGATATCTACCACCGCGTCGGCCGGGGTGACACGATCTCTCAGATCGCCGCGCGTTACGGAGTCAGCATGCGCTCTCTCGTCGAGCTCAACGGCCTTCGGAGTAGCAATCTGATCCGCGCCGGCCAGGTGTTGCGGCTGCCAGGCAATGGGGACTCGACGCCCGTTACGCTGGCCGACGGCGCCGGTGTCACGACGGGACCGGTTTCGACGTACGTTGTGCGGCGAGGCGACAGCATCAATCGAATTGCGCGTCGTTTCGGCATGTCCGAGGATGCCTTGATGGCACGCAACGGTATCGCCAACCGTAATCTGATTTATGCAGGCCAGGAGCTGCGCATCGATGACGCTGGGCCTAGCGAAGAGATCGTCACTGTCAACGACGACATCGTCGTGGCGGCCGCGGTCGCAGACCCAGTGGCCGCTGCGGTCGAGCCGACGTTGCCTGATGAGAGCGCGAGCGCGTTGCCGCTGGCCGCTGTGGAGTCGGCGGTAGACGGCAACGCCGATCGTGGCCGCGTGCTGGCTGACGAGCGGCGACTGCTGATGGCTGAGGCCGCGCTC
>JAHEEN010000114.1 GCA_024640685.1 Rhodospirillaceae bacterium | reverse complement strand
CGCAAGTTCGGCCTGGGCTTCGCGATCCTCGACGATCCGGGCCGTGCAGGCGCGCTCGGCTCGCCGGGCATGTACTACTGGGGCGGGTTCTTCAATACGCGCTTTTTCGTCGATCCCGAAGAAGATCTCATCGGCATCTTCATGTCACAGCGCTATCCGCGCGACGAAGGCAATATTCGCGACCGCTTTATCGGTAGCGTCTATCAAGCCGTCATTAATTGACTAACTACCTTTCTTCATTCGTGTCCTCGAGATCTGCTGTAGATCCGATGCCGCGGTGTTTTCGTACCGTCGGGGTCATCAGCTCACGGATCGTGGATAGGATGGCAGTGATCGCCTCGTCATGGTGCTCGAGCTTGCTCTCGAGTTCGTTGAGCCGTCTGGCAAACTCAGCATTTGATGCTAGGAGCGCGCGCAGTTGCACGAAGGCGCGTACGACGTAGACGCTCATCTCGACGGCGCGCGGGCTGTTCAGAATCGTGGCGGCCATGATCGCGCCATGCTCAGTAAAGGCGAACGGGTGGTAGCGAGTACCGCCTCGATTGCTCCGGGGCAGCCGCTTTGAGGTCGCAATTTGCGACCTCAAAGCGGCTGCTTCCTCGGCGGTGAGCCGGAACAGGAAGTCTTGCGGAAATCTTGCCGCATTGCGCTTAACCTGCTCGTTGAGCCGCTTGGTCGTGACCCCATAGAGTTCGGCCAATCTGGCATCGAGGATGACGCGTTGGCCGCGCAGGCTCAGGATCGTATTTGCGACCCGGTCGACAAGTGCAGTCGTACCTTGCCTTTCCTCGTCGGAGGCCGTCATCGCGTCATTCCTGATCTGGCCGAGATCAGGTTATGGTCGAACGCTACGTCGCGCGAGTCGTGAAGATCTGCAAAATTGACAGAAACGCTAGGCCTTCAGTCGGCGCAGATCGTCCGGGGTCGGCAGCAGTTCGACCATCGCCCACTTTTCGCTACAACGGCGCAAACGTAACCATGACGGCCGTAAGCAAGTACAGCGCGAGAAACGGCAGCACGAGATAGCCCATGACATCGCGGGCTTGAATCTTCACGCCCGCGCCCATGATCGGCAGCACGATCAGTAGAAAGAACGGCTGCAGCGCATTCGTCGACGACTCGCCGTAGGCGATCGCGAGCGCGACGCGCGCAACGAACTCGTTGAACTGCGCCGGGTTCATGTCGACGGCCAACGTACGCGCCGCCTCGATGAACGTCGGCCCGAGTACGGCCCACTCGCCGCCCGCCGACGGAATTGCGAAATTGATGGCGGCTCCCGTGGCCTGGGCAATCAGCGGCAACGTCAACACGCTCGCGCCGCTCGCCATCCACGTCGCTACGATCTCGCCGAGACCGGTGTACTGCATCATGCCCATGATGCCCGCGTAAAACGGGTATTGAAAAATGATGCCCGAGACATTGCTGCATGCGCGCTTCATCGCGATCACGTAGCGTATCGGCGTGCGGTGCGCAGCCAGGCCAATCGTGACGAAAATGAAGATCATGATGTTGAGGTTGAGATCGAATCCGCGCGTTGCGAAGTGCCAGGCGATATAGATCAACCCGGCAGTCGAGATCACGGCTGCGAGCAGCACGCTGTGGTTGAGCCTGTCCGATGGCGTTGGCGTGCTATCCATCGTGGCCACGGCTTCCTCGGCCACGCTCGATTGCTCGTTGACGGCGTCGTCGACCTTCAGTGTCTCGATGCCGCCGGAATCGGTCGAATGCGGTGCGAGCAGCACCATCATTAGCGGGAAGACGGCGTAAAACGCCGCAATCCACGCAAAGTTCAGAAAACTGCCGAGCGTGTTGCCGATCGGCACCGTGGACTCCAGGATGCCAGTCTCGATCAAAAAATTACCGGGCGTGTTGAGCAGCAGCGGAATCGAGCTCGATAGCCCGCCGACCCACGGTGTCATCGAGAAATAACAGCAAGCGACGAGATAGCCGTAGTCGAGGCCTTTGACGCGCTGCGCAAGCTCGCGCGCGAGCACGGCTGCGAGCACCAGCCAGCCCCAGCTGACGAGCGAGAACACGCCGCCGAGTGCGACGACGACGAAGTAGACCTTCGTCGGCGAATTGACCCTAAGCGCAACCCAGTCGACGAAGCGCGCGACGGCAGGGGAGAGCGCGATCGCAAATCCGGTCGTCAGGATCAACACGACCTGCATGCCGAACTCGAGTAGCCCGAAGAAACCGCGGTACCACGCCTGCAGCGTCTCGATGCCCGATGACGGTGTCACAGTCAGCGCGAGCACGGCGACGAGTATCGTCAAGCCGATCGCAAACACGAACGGGTCCGGAATCCATCGTCGCAAGCCGTCGGCGAGCACGCGGCCTATCGCTCGTAGCATTGCGCTTATCCTTATGCGAGCGTTTTGCTGCCCCGGCCGATACTACGCTTGCCGCATTGCGGCGTCGACGCCGAGCGCGGCCAGCGGCTCGGTCATTGCGCCGACTTCGAGCGCATGTTCGCTCGACGCATTGCCGTCGAGCGCGCGTTTTTGCACGCCTTGGCAGATTGCGGCCAAGCGAAAGAACGAGCACGCTAGATAAAACGGCCACGCGTCGATGTTTTCGATACCGGTCAGCTTGCAGTAGAGCTCGAGCAGCGCTTGCTCATCGGGAATGCCGAGCGCATCGAGATCGAGCCCGGCAAGACCTCGGATGTAAAAGTCGCGCGGCATCCGCCGCTGCATCGAGAAGTAGGCGAGATCGGCGAGCGGATGCCCGAGCGTCGACAGTTCCCAGTCGAGCACGGCGACGACATCGAGCCGATCGGGCGCGAACATCACGTTGTCGAGCCGGTAGTCGCCGTGGATCAGCGCGACGCGTCCGTCATCGGCGGGAATGTGCGCAGGCAACCATTCGATCAGCGTGTCCATCGCTGCGATGGCTGTTGTTTTCGATGCCTCGTACTGCTTGGTCCAGCGACTGACCTGACGTTCGAAGTAGTTGCCGGGGCGCCCGTAATCGGTCAATCCGGTAGCTTCGATGTCGACGCTGTGGATCGTGGCGAGCACGCGAACGGCCTCGTGATATGCGCGCGTTCTTTCGGCGGCGGTCAGCTCGGGTAGGGCGGGATCGAAAAACACGCGCCCGTCGACGTAGTCCATGACATAGAACCAGCTGCCGATGATCGTATCGTCGGTACACAGATGCAGAACGCGCGGCACTGGCACGTCGGTTGCTGCGAGCGCGCCCAGCACGCGGTACTCGCGCTCGACCGCATGAGCCGACTTCAGCAGCTGGCCCGGCGGCTTGCGGCGTAGGACCAGCGGACCGCCCGGTGTATTCAGGCGAAACGTCGGATTCGATTGGCCTTGAGGAAATTTCTCGACGTCGATGGGTCCGGCGAAATCGGCTAGGTGCGCTTCGAGGTAGCCGGTCAGCTGGGCGACGTCGAAGCCGTGCGGAGAGGGCATCGCTATCCCCACGACCAGAAATCGGTACCCTCTTTTGCAAGAGTTCTCGCCAGAACCATCTTGTGCACCTCGCTCGCGCCGTCGACGAGGCGCGCGGAGCGCGCGTAGCGATAGATCGACTCGAGCACGGTGTCCTTCGAGAAGCCGCGCGCGCCGTTGAGTTGGATCGCCGTGTCGGCCGCTTTGTGTAGCACGTCGGCGACGACAATTTTGGCCATCGACACTTCCTTGCGGGCGAAGTCGCCTTGGTCGAGCTTCCACGCCGCATGCATCGTCAACAGGCGGCCAATCTGAATGTCGAGCGCGGCCTGGCCCATCATCCACTGCACACCTTCGTGATCCTGCAGTGCCTGATCGAATGCGATTCGATCGTGGATGTAAGCCTGGGCAATCTCGAGACATCGTTTCGCGAGTCCGAGCCAGCGCATGCAGTGCGTCAGCCTCGCCGTCCCCAATCGTATCTGCGTGACCTTGAGGCCGTCGCCGACCTCCATCAGGCGATCGTCATCGGGGATCGTCAGGCCATCGAATACGAGCTCGCAGTGCCCGCCGTGCTCGTCGGGGCCCATCGTCTCGATGCGCCGCTCGATACGCCAACCGGGTTGGTCGCGGTGAAACAGAAATGCCGTCAACCCCTTGCGCGGGTCATCCGACGTGCGGGCGACGACGATGAAGTGCTCGGCCACGCCTGCGCCGGTGATGAACCACTTACGCCCCGTGACGACCCACTCGTTACCGCGTCGGTCGGCGCGCGTCAGCATCGCGCCTGCGGGGTCCGAGCCGCTACCGGGTTTCGGCTCCGTCATCGCGAACGCCGAGAAAACCTTGCCATCGACGATCGGCTGCAGCCACTTGTCTTTCTGCGGTTCTGTTGCGACCTTGTCGAGCAGCATCATGTTGCCGTCGTCGGGCGCGTGCGAGTTGAACACCGCCGGCGCGTGCAGCGAACGCCCCATCTCTTCGTAGCACGCAGCCATGCCAACGATCGGCAGCTCGTGGCCGCCACGCGCCTTGGAGACTTGCAGCGACCAGAGGCCGTCCGCTCTGGCCTGCTCGCGCAGCGGCTCGAGCACGCCGGAGACGAGGCTTTCGTGCTCGTCGAAGTTCGCGGGATCGGACTCGAGCGGCAGCACGCGCTCGTCGACAAATGCACGAATCTGCCGGCGGTAGGCCTCGATGTCCGGAGGTAGTTCGAAATCCATCGTTGTTTCTCCTCGCGTCGCGCCGCTCAGCGCGTCTCCTGAAACTCGTAATCGCCGAACTGCTCGCGCAGTTGCCGCTTGCTGATCTTTCCCGTTGCCGTGTGCGGCAGCGCATCGACGAACTCGACAGCGTCGGGTATCCACCAGTCGGCGACGTTGCCCCGGATCGTTGCGAGCACGTCGTCCTCATCGATGTCGCAATCCGACTTCTTGACGATCAACAGCAGCGGCCGCTCGCCCCACTTCGGGTGCGCGATGCCGATCACTGCGGCCTCGGCGACCGCGTCGTGAGCAACCGCGATGTTCTCGAGCGCAATCGAGCTGATCCATTCGCCGCCCGATTTGATGACGTCCTTGGCTCGGTCGGTGATCTGCATGAAGCCGTTCGGATCGATCGTCGCAACGTCACCGGTGTCGAACCAGTCTGTGTCCGCATCGCGTTGCTCGGCGCGGTAGTAGCCGCTCGCGACCCAGGGTCCGCGAACTTTCAGCGCGCCGAACTGCTTCCCGTCCCATGGCAGCGGTGTGCCGTCGTCGCCGAAGATGCCGAGCTCGATGCCGAAAATCGCGCGGCCTTGCGTCGCCTCGATGCGCCGCTGCTCGCTTTCGGGCAGCGACTCGATTCCCGGCATCGCTGCGTTGATCGTGCCGAGCGGGCTCGTCTCCGTCATGCCCCAAGCATGTTGAGTGATGACGCCATGCTTTTGCCGAAACTCTTCGATGATCGCCGGTGGGCATGCCGATCCGCCGACGACGGTACGCTCGAGCGACGTCAGCGTCTTGCCGTGGCTCGACAGATACTGGAGCAAGCCGAGCCAGACGGTCGGCACGCCGAGGGCTGCCGTGGCTTGCTCGGTCTCGATCAAGTCGTACAACGTTTCCGGGTCGCCCGCGTTGGGCCCCGGCAGTATGAGTTTGGCGCCGACGAGCGGTGCGGAGTATGCGGTGCCCCAGGCATTGACGTGAAACATCGGCACGACCGGTAACAGCGCGTCGCGCGCGGACAGATTCATCGCGTCCGGCAGCGACGTCGCGTAGGCGTGGATGACCGTCGAGCGATGCGAGTACAGCACGCCTTTGGGCTCGCCGGTTGTGCCCGACGTATAGCACAGCGAGCTCGCGTCGTTCTCGTCGAGCTCGGGCCAGTCGTAGGTTTCAGGCTGCTCGGCGATCAACGTTTCATAGCTGACCGCGCCTGGCAGCGATGTCTCGGGCATGTGCGCATCGTCGGTCAGCACGATGAATCCACGAACAGTGTCCAGCCGGTCGCTAATCGATTCGACGAGGGGTACGACGAGCGGATCGACGAACAAGTAGCGGTCTTCGGCATGGTTGGCAATGTACGTGATCTGCTCGGAGAAGAGCCGCGGGTTGATCGTGTGCAGCACGTAACCGGCGCACGAGACTGCGTAGTAGAGCTCGAGATGGCGGTAATCGTTCCAAGCAAGCGTCGCGATTCGGTCGGACTTCGCCAAGTCGAGCTGCCGCAACGCATTGGCGAGCTGCGCTGCGCGACGAAACGCATCGGCGTACGTGTAGCGATGCCGCGCATCGTCGGCGGTCACCGACACGATCTCGCGTGTCCCGTGGTAGCTGCGGTTGTGCCGCATGATCGACGTGATCGACAGCGGCGCCCCCATCATCAAGCCTTGCATCGTCGTTGTTTCTTGCGGTCTCGGTTGCGGCGGCTCGGATGCCAGGCGAGCAGAGTATCAAAAGTGACCTGCATCGGGGTCGGTCGACCGGCTCGGGCGCGACGTCGACGACCGTGAGAGAATGACGGCTCGATCCCGGCTTTCGGGGTCTGGCATCGATGGCTCGATCGAGGGAATCCAGGTGCAACTAGGCTCGCTTTTTGAATTGTCGGGAACCGTCGCGGCCGTGACCGGCGGTAACGGCGGCCTGGGACGGGCGATTGCGCTCGGTCTGGCCGGGGCGGGGGCATCGGTCGCGATCCTCGGGCGCAATGAGGACAAGAACCGACGAGTGCTCGCCGAGCTCGAGGCGATCGGCGTCCCGGCAATGGCCGTGCAGCTCGACGTCACGCACAGAGATGCCCTGGCACCGGCAATCGACGCGATCGAGGCGCAGCTCGGCGGCATCGGTATTCTCGTCAACAACGCCGGCAACGTCAGTGTCAGCGGCGGCGTACTGAAAGAAGACCCGGCGGATTGGGATTCGGTCATCGAGACGCATCTCAATGCGACGTTCCTGCTGTCGAAGCTCGCAGCGGCGTCGATGAAGCAGCGAGACGGCGGCAAGATCATCAATATCGCGAGTATTTACGCGTTCTTCGGGTCGTCGAACTCGCCGTCCTACGCCGCGGCCAAGGGCGGCATGATTCAATTGACGAAGTCGATGGCGATCGAGCTCGCGAAGTACAACATTCAGGTCAATGCGATCGCGCCCGGCTGGTTCGAGACCGACATGACGGCCCCCGTGCGCGAGCTGCCGATGAACGAGAAGATCCTTGCAAGAACACCGGCGGGGCGCTGGGGGCAGCCCGAGGAGATCGCCGGGACGGCGATCTTTTTGGCGTCGAAGGCGTCGAGCTTCGTGACCGGTAGTACGATACGCGTCGACGGCGGTTTGTCGGCGCGTTGATCTCAGCCCGGTGCGGGGCAGCGTCTCCGCGTCTCGGCCGCTGCAACAACGAGAAACGATTCCAGGTGGGAGTCATCATGAACGACTCGAGAACCGTCCGAACGCACGGCGTGCTGCGCATGACAGCGCTCGTCGTGCTCCTGCAACTAGTGGGCTGCGCCGAGCGGCTCGAAGAGGGCTCTGCCGATATGCCGCCATTACCGTCACCGGACCTCTACGCGGGCTCGCCGTATCTCGGCGAGCTGCGCAACTCGCTCGTGTACGGCGAGATCTGGGAGCGTCCGCAGCTATCGAAACGGGATCGCAGCCTGATCACAATCGCCGTGCTGCAGGCGCTCGTGCGTGACGAGCTCGAGCTGCACATTCCGCGCGGTCTCGACAACGGTTTAACGCCAGAAGAAGTCTCGGAAGTCATTTTGCACGTCACGTTCTATGCAGGTTGGCCGACCGGCGTGCAGGCGTCATTGACGGCGCATGAGGCTTTCGAGGCGCGTGGTCTGGCACTCGGCGAGCTGCCGCGAGCCCCGGCTGGTCGCCAAGGATCGATACCGGCGTCTTTGGGCGATAGTTATGCGGCCGTGCCGCGCCTCGGCGAGCTGCGCAACAGCCTCGTCTATGGCGATATTTGGGAGCGGCCGCTGTTGTCGAAGCGCGATCGCAGCCTGGTCACGATTGCCGTCAACCAGGCGCTGCGCGCGACCGAGGAGCTCGACACGCACATCAATCGCGCGCTCGACGATAACGGCGTCACGCCGCAGGAGATCTCCGAGGTCATCCTGCACGTGTCGTTCTATGCGGGTTGGCCGGCTGCCGTGAACGCCGGGCGGCTTGCGACCGCGGCCTTCCGCGCGCGCGGCGTCGACTTCGGCTCGCTCGAATAGCGATGGCGCATCTAGGAACAAAGGGCGCACAGCGCCCGGAACCCGATTCGCTGCTGACGGCGATTGCCGACTACGTTGCGGCGTTCGAGCCGACGGGTGAGGAGGCGCGACAGACTGCGTATTACTGTCTGCTCGACACGCTCGGCTGCGGCATGCTGGCGCTGAATTTTCCGGCTTGCACGAAACTCCTCGGACCGGTCGTGCCGGGCGCGAGCTTGAGCGGCGGTGCGCGCGTGCCGGGCACTGATTTCGAGCTCGACCCGGTCGCAGCAGCCTTCAACACCGGTGCGCTGATACGCTGGCTCGATTTCAACGACACGTGGCTGGCCGCCGAGTGGGGTCACCCGTCGGATAATCTCGGCGGCATTCTTGCGGCGGCCGATTATCTGAGCCGACGGAACGTCGCGGCAGGCAGCGAGCCGTTACGCATGGCCGACGTGCTGAGCGCGATGATTCAAGCGCATGAGATTCAGGGTGTGCTCGCGCTGACGAACTCGTTCAATCGCGTCGGTCTCGATCACGTGTTGCTGGTGCGTGTTGCGACGACGGCAGTCGTCACCCGCCTACTCGGCGGCACGCGCGAGCAGATCGTCAACGCCGTTTCAAACGCCTGGATCGACGGCGGCGCATTGCGCACGTATCGCCATGCGCCGAACACCGGCTCGCGCAAGAGCTGGGCGGCCGGCGACGCGACGAGCCGCGGCGTGCGTCTAGCGCTGATCGCGCTAGCGGACGAGATGGGCTACCCATCGGCTTTAACCGCGGAGACCTGGGGTTTCGAGGACGTGCTGTTCGGCGGCGCATCGATCGATCTCGAGCGGCCGCTCGGCTCCTACGTCATGGAAAATGTCTTGTTCAAGCTGTCGTTTCCGGCCGAGTTTCATGCGCAGACGGCCGTCGAAGCGGCAATGGCATTGCATCCGCAAATCGCAAGCCGTCTCGACGATATTAACGAGATTGTCATCGAGACACAGGAAGCAGGCGTGCGGATCATCGACAAGACCGGTCCGCTAGCCAACCCGGCCGATCGCGATCACTGCTTGCAGTACATGGTCGCCGTGCCTCTGGTCTTCGGGCGGCTGACCGCGGACGACTACGAGGACGACGTCGCGGAGGATCCGCGCATCGATGCGCTTAGGGCCAAGATGACCGTCACCGAGCACGAGCAATTCAGCATCGACTATCTCGATCCGGACAAGCGCGCGATCGGCAACGCGGTGCAAATTCGCTTTGTGGATGGCTCGAGCACCGAGCGCATTGCCGTGGATTTCCCGATCGGGCACCGGCGCCGTCGCGCCGAAGGCATTCCGGTATTGCTAGCCAAGTTCGAGCGCAATCTTGCGACGCAGTTCGATGGGCGGCAGCTCGATCAGATATTGCGCGCCTGTCGCGATCGCGACGCGCTCGAGGCGATGCCGGTACCGGAATTCATGGATCTTTGGGTGAAATCGGCATGAGCGGGCCTGGAGTCAAGAGAACGCTGCGCGCTGCGCTCGATGCGCAACGGCCGCTGCAGATACCGGGAGCAATCAACGCGTATTGCGCGTTGCTGGCC
>JAHEEN010000113.1 GCA_024640685.1 Rhodospirillaceae bacterium | reverse complement strand
CGGGATATGGGGACAGTCGTGTTTCCCGAGGCGGCGCTCAAAGTGTTCTTGACAGCCGATCCGAACGAACGTGCGGAAAGGCGGTATAAGCAGTTGAGAGAAAAGGGAATTGATGTTAGCTTAGCGGCCCTTTCTCGGGAGATCGTCGAACGCGATCGGTGCGACTCAAGTCGGCCGGTTGCGCCGCTACGTCCGGCCGCCGATGCACGCGTGCTGGATTCGACGGGGCTCACCGTGGAGGAAACCACCGAGCGAGTGCTTGCGTGGGTTCGTGAGCTTGGGCTTGCGGACATCAATTTGTAAGCGTCGACTTGGAAAAGACGACTCGTGGGGCTTGCGCAGGATGCGCGAAGCCATTGTTCAATGGACCACCTATCCAGGACGGACGGTGAGAATAGAGGTTGCGTTTCGGCGCACAGATTAACTTATGACCGAATCTTTTGCGGACTTATTAGAGGAAAGTTTAGCTACACAACAGATCAAGCAGGGTGCGATCCTGACGGGTACTGTCGTCGAGGCTAACTCTGATGTTGTCATTGTCCACGCTGGCCTCAAGTCCGAGGCCGTAATCCCAGCCAGTCAGTTTCTCGACGACAACGGCCATCTCGAGGTCGAAGTCGGCGATGAGGTCGAGGTCGCTCTCGACGCCGTCGAGGACGGCTTCGGCGAGACGCGGCTGTCTAGGGAGAAAGCAAAGCGCGCCCGCACGTGGAGGCGCCTCGAGGACGCCTTCGAGGAAGGCAGCGTAATATCCGGCGTCATCAGCGGACGCGTGCGGGGCGGCTTCACGGTCGATATCGACTTCGTTCGCGCATTCTTGCCGGGGTCGCTCGTCGATGTCCGGCCGGTTCGCGATCCTGCTGCGTTCGAGGGTAACTCCTTCGAATTCAAGGTCATCAAGCTCGATCAAAAGCGCAACAACGTCGTCGTTTCGCGTCGCGCCGTCGTCGAGGAAGAGTACAGCGCCGAGCGCGAAGAGCTCCTGCAGAATCTGCAGGAGGGCGCCGTCATCAAGGGAATCGTCAAGAACCTGACGGACTATGGTGCATTCGTCGATCTGGGCGGTATCGATGGCCTGCTGCATATCACGGACATGGCGTGGAAACGCGTCAAGCACCCGTCGGAGGTCGTCAACGTCGGTGATGAGCTCGAAGTCAAGGTCTTGAAGTACGACCGTGAGCGTAGCCGCGTATCGTTAGGCTTGAAGCAGCTCGGCGCCGATCCGTGGACGGATCTCGCGCGTCGCTACCCGCCGAACTCGAGAATTTTCGGCAAGGTGACAAATATTGCCGACTATGGCTGCTTCGTCGAAATCGAGGAGGGCGTCGAAGGCCTAGTTCACGTCTCGGAGATGGACTGGACGAACAAGAATGTCAATCCGCACAAGGTCGTGCAGATCGGTGACGAGGTCGAAGTCATGGTGCTCGATATCGACGAGGACCGCCGCCGCATATCGCTGGGCCTCAAGCAGTGCCAACCGAATCCTTGGGCAGAGTTCGCGCAGAACTACAACAAGGGCGATCAGGTATCTGGGCAGATCAAGTCGATCACCGACTTCGGGGTCTTCATCGGTTTGCCGGGTGACATCGACGGTCTCGTCCACCTCTCGGACCTTTCCTGGGATCTCCCCGGCGAGGAAGCCGTGCGCAACTATTCGAAGGGCGAGGAGCTCGAGACGACGGTCCTTGCGATCGATCCGGAGCGCGAACGTATTTCCTTGGGCGTCAAGCAGCTAGATAAGGATCCGTTGTCGATATTCCTGGCGACAAACCCGAAGGGCAGCATCGTCAAGGGGACCATTCAAGAAGTCGATGCCAAAGGCGCGACGGTCGAGCTCGAAGGTGGCGTCGGTGGCTATCTCCGCGCTTCGGAGATATCGACGGATCGCGTTGAGGACGCACGCACCGCGCTCAAGCCTGGTCAGGAACTCGAAGCGAAGTTTACCGGCATCGACCGAAAGACGCGTGTGCTGTCGCTGTCGATCAAAGCCAAGGAAGCGCACGACGAACAGGAAGCGCTGCAGAATTATAAGTCTGAGGCTGGAAAGCCCGCGGCCGGCGCCACATTGGGTGACCTTTTGAAAGAGCAGATGACATCTGAGTAGCATCGCGAACGACGCAAGAAGATAGACGATAAGCCGAACAAATTAAGGTGCCTTGCGATGACGAAATCTGAGTTGATCGAGACGATTGCGCGGAAGCAAAAGCACTTACCGGCTAAGGATGTCGAGCTCGCTGTCAAGCACATTCTCGAGCTGATGGGCGAGGCCCTCGCCAATGGCGAGCGCATCGAGATTCGAGGATTCGGCAGTTTTTCGTTGCACTATCGGCCGCCGCGTATGGGCAGAAACCCCAAAACCGGTGAGGCCGTGGCGCTGGCGGGTAAATACGTGCCGCATTTCAAACCAGGCAAGGACTTGCGCGAGCGCGTCAACGCCGGGCGGCACAATCCCGTCCGCGACTGACCGACACGCTGCTAGCGCGTATGCGTCGCGTAGCGTTGATCGGCTTAGTCGCCCTAATCGTCTTGTTGGCGGCGATCTTTGCGTTCATCAATCCCGCGCGCGTGCCGCTCGATCTCGGCTTCGTTCGTATCCCTGACGTCCCAGTGCCGCTTGCGCTAGCGATTGCGCTCGCAGTGGGTTGGGGACTGGGCGTATTGAGTGCCGCCACTGCCGTGATTCGCGTTACCGGAGACCGTCGTCGGCTCAGCCGTGAGCTTCAACTAGCCGAGTCAGAGGTGAAGTCTCTGCGCAGCTTGCCGTTGCAGGATGCCGACTGAACAAACGCTGTTGTTGGCCGGCCTGTTCGTGGCACTCGCGGCGGCTGGTTGGGCGTTCGCGTACTTCGGCTGGCAAGGCAATGAGGATCCCCCGCCACCGCCAGTCAATGCAGACTACCTCCGCGGGCTCAATCTCGTGCTCAACCGCCAAACCGACGAGGCACTCGAGCTGTTCGTGCGTATGGCCAAGGTCGACGACGAGACGCTCGAGACTCACTTCGCGCTCGGTCATCTGTTCCGCAGGCGCGGTGAGATCGATCGCGCGATACGTGTACACCAGAATTTGCTGGCACGGCCGAACCTAAACGAAAGCCAGCGGCATCAGGCGCTTTTTGCGCTGGCGAAAGACTACTTGAGCGCCGGTCTATTCGATCGAGCCGAGAAACTATTCTCCGATCTGCGCGGTAGCCCGACGCTGGCCGAATCGGCTCTCGAGAGTCTCGTAGACATCTACGAGAGAGAGCACGATTGGCATAAGGCAATAGAGGCTCATAGAGCGCTCGAGGTGCTGACCGGCGAGAAGTTGAGCCAAGTTGCGCATTATTACTGTGAGCTCGCCGAGAAGGCTCGCATCGGCGGCGACCTAGACGCTGCACGCCAATACCTCAAGAACTCCGTGCGCAGCGAGACGGGTGCATTCCGCGGTAAGCTCATTCGCGCTGCGATCGCTCAAGAAGATCGGGATTACGCTCAGGCGATAAGGCTATACGAGCAGGTTCTTGAGACGGATCGCCGCCTGATGGCCGATGTGTTGCCGGAGCTCGTCGCGTGCTATCGCGACGCAGGCAGAGAGCGGGAGCTAGAGACGCGGATTCGAGCGATGCTCGAGTCGGATGCCGATATTCGCGAACCGCTCGCGTACGCCGTCATTCGCAACGGTCTCGTCTCACCTCCGATTCTGATGGAGTGTGTCGAGGAGTTCGTTGTCACGCATGACGTGCTGTCCCGACTCGTCGACGCCGAACGATACGCATCGCTCGGGGAGAATGAGCGCGCCGAGACTATGGCCCGCGTCGTCGACGCCTTGCGAAAGATTGCACAATCCGGTGTGCGGTATCGCTGCACGATTTGCGGCTACGGTAGTCAGCGGCTTGTCTGGCACTGCCCGAGTTGTAAAGCATGGGAGTCACTGCGGCCCGTGCAGACGTTGCAGCTGGATCGTCTCGTCGCGTAGCACGTCGCTTCGAAATTCTGCGAATCGGTCAGTTTGACAGCGTGAGTCACGTTACTTGGCCGACTACCTTACGTGGCGGTACTTCGATCTCAATGCAAGGAGAGCACGATGAATCGCCGCATCAGGAATTGGTTTTTCACGTTCGGCCTATTGGCTATTGGCGCAGTTGCGGTAGCCGGACCCGTCAATATCAACACGGCCGATGCCGATACGTTGGCTGCCGAGTTGACCGGCGTCGGCCCGGCGCTCGCGGCAGCGATCGTCAGTGACCGGCAGGCCAACGGTCTATTCCCAACGGCCGAGTCACTGACGCGCGTACGCGGAATCGGCCCACATATCATCGAGATGAACCGCGAGTACATTCTCGTCGGTGACCCGGCCGCCCGCTGAGCCGGATTCGATCTGGCCCGTGCCCCGGGGCGGTTCGGCCTGTGAGTCGAGCCGCCTCGCCGGTATTGAGATGCTCGTAACGTATTTTTCGGCTGCAATGTGCTAAAACTCGTCGCCGATGTAACCGACGAGAGATTCCATTGACCAGCACGATACGTTCCGCGGTTTTTCCGGTTGCCGGGCGAGGCACGCGATTTTTGCCGGCGACGAAGGCGTCGCCGAAAGAAATGCTGCCGATCGTCGACAAGCCGCTCATTCAGTATGCCGTCGACGAGGCGATTGCCGCGGGCGTTACGAAGCTGATCTTCGTGACGGGGGCATCGAAGCGGGCCATTGAGGATCATTTCGATGTCGACCCGGAGCTCGAGCGGGCATTGCAGGAAAGCGGCAAGCAAGAATTGCTCGACGTGATTCAGGGCATCGTGCCACCTCATGTCGACTGTATCTACATTCGTCAAGGCGTTCCGCTGGGGCTTGGTCATGCGGTGTTATGCGCGCGAGGCGCGGTCGGCTCTGAACCTTTCTTCGTCCACCTCGCCGACGATTTGATTTACGGCAATATGCCGTGTCTCGAGCAGATGCGAATCGAGTACGAGCGTCTCGGTCACAGTGTGCTTGGCGTCGAAGAGGTGCCTCGGTCTCAGACTCAGAGCTATGGCATCGTTGCGCCATCGGATCCGGATGGATCGAGCCGTTCCTCACGGATAGCCGGTATCGTCGAAAAGCCGAACCCTGATGATGCGCCGTCGAATCTCGCCGTCGTAGGGCGCTACGTCCTGACGCCGGCGATCTTCGACCGGCTTGCGACAATCGGCCGTGGCGCCGGAAACGAAATTCAGCTAACCGATGCAATCGCTGCGTTGATCGGTGATGAGCCGGTGTACGCTTTCAAGTTCGAAGGCACGCGTTACGACTGCGGTAGTAAGCTCGGTTACTTGCGTGCAATGGTCGAGTATGCGTTGCGGCACCCGGAGCTAGGGCCGCGCTTTAAGGGCTATTTGGAATCCCTCGACAACTAGGCGTTCGCTGGATCGTTGGTGCCAGCGAGTTGCCGAACCTCGTCGTTGTGCTCACCGAGCCTGGGCGGGTATCGCCGGTAGGTCGGGCCCGTTCGGGATAGATGAATCGGATTGCCGATCGACTTGACGAGTCCGACGGACGGGTGTTCCAGTTCGACGATCATGTCGCGCGACTCGATATGCGCATCCGTCAACGTTTCATCCGGGAAATTGATGGGCCCCGCCGGCACGCCGCTGGCGACGAGCTTCTCGACCCAGTCGCTCGCATCGCGAGTCTTCAGAATCGCTTCGACCTCTTCGATGAGCTCCTCGCGATGCGCATTTCTGCTCGGATTCGTTTCGTAGCGTGGGTCGGCTAGGAATCGATCACTGGCGCCGAGCACGTCACAGAAGCGCTCCCATAACCGCTGGGTGCCGACCGCAACGATCATCATTTTGTCGCGCGCCTGCACGGGCTGATAGGGCGTAATCGTCGGATGGATATTGCCAAGTCGCTTCGGACGTTCGCCGGTGACGAAGTAGCTACCGCCAATATTGGCCAGCCAAGTCGTTTGCGCGTCGACCAAGGCGACGTCGATAAACTGACCTTTACCGCTACCGGTGCCAGGCCGATCGCGCTCATAGAGCGCGCTGGTGATTCCTATGGCGGTGTAGAGGCCGGCCGTGATGTCGGCCATCGGTGTTGGAAAACGGATCGGCCCGCCGTCGACTTCGCCAGTCAACGCCATGAGCCCGGCTTCACCTTGGGCGATGATGTCGTAGCCTGAGCGACTCGCTTTCAAGCCGCTGTGGCCATATCCAGTGATTGCCGCATAGACCAAGCGCGGGTTCAGTGCGCTGACGCTATCCGGGTCGATACCTGCGCGTTCGAGTGACTTCATCCGTGGCACATTGGTGATAAAGACATCCGCATCGGCCAGCAAACGTTGCAGCACGGCCGCATCGTCGGAATCCTTGATGTCGATCTCGATGCTGCGTTTGTTTCGATTCACCGATAAAAAGTAAGCACTCTCGCCTGACACGAACGGCGGCCCCCAACCGCGCGATTGATCGCCGACGCCGGGTCGTTCGATTTTAATGACGTCTGCGCCGAGATCGCCGAGCATCATTGCACAGTACGGTCCTGCGAGCGCTTCCGTCATCTCGAGGACGCGAAGGCCAGCGAGGGGGCTGCTCATTGACGGCTCCGAGTATCGGTCACTAGGTATTGGCTCTTGAAAATTCGGCGGCAGAGTCTAACAGCGCGCGCGGCAAAATGAATAGTCGCGACAATTGCCAGATGCTCAGTAGCGGAACGTGTAGCTGAATTTTAGCGTCAAATCGCCGTTATCGGACTGAAAGCTATTATCTCGATCGAGATCCGTCATCGCATGGTTCAACACGATGAAGGCCTCACGCCCGGCTCGAGGGATCCAATGGAGACGGCTATTGAAGCCAATACTTTCGGTTGCGTTGTCGTACTGAATCAGATTCACCCATGACAGCCGGTTGGAGAAGATGTAGTCGACACCGACTCGTGCTAGGCGCAAATCGAAATCGCCTTCAGGAAGCGAGATACCGTTATAGCTATAGCTCCAGAACAGCCGCCACTGGCTCGTCGGTGTCCAGAGCATTTCAGCGTCAATGTTTTCTATCGTGCCCGTGTAAAAGCCGCCTTGGCCGAAAGTGATTCCGGCGGAGAGCCGCCGTCGCCCCGTCGTTTCCATATTGATGCTCGGGCGGTCGAAGCTGTAGTCGCCCGGTGGAATCACGATGGGTGTATCACCGGACTGTGGATCCGGGTCCCAAATTACGAACGGCTCGCGCAGCACCTCACGATTCGCCGTGTACAGGAGCCGCACGTTGTCGCCGCGCTGATTGGAGAAGTGGATCACGCGCCCGTCCAATATCTCGCTCTGAAGACCGCCGCTGATCAGCTCGACACGCTCGTAGCTCATTAGCGTATGAATATTTCTAACGGGGCTCGAGAGGGGAAATCGCTCGATCCAGCCGAGCTCGAACGTAAAATCGCGTATGCCCGCACGGTTGATGAATCCGAGTGCCGGATTGAAGTTGTCCTGTATTTCCCGGAAGCCAACGCCAAATCGCGGCCCAGTCCAGCCCGGCATCCGGAATCGCACACCGTAGGCAGCGTCGTCACCCGCGAGCCCGGCTGTGTCGGACTGCTGGTACCAGGCTTCGCCTTGAATCGTTCTGCCGCCTGGAAGGCGAGTATTTAGATACCGAAAGTCGATACCGGCCAAGCTGTTATCGAGATTCGATCGAGGGTCTCCGTCTGTGAAAATCGCACCGACCGTCGACTCGGCGAGCACGTTTCTGGCGGCTCGTGCGACGACCAGATCGCTTTCGTCGACGTCTTCGAATCGGTCTTGGCGGACGGCTAATGCGCCTAGTGTCCACGGTCCCGTGCGGCCGCTGAGTTTGGTCCCGTATTGGAGGTCGACGGGCTGACCGGTCGAGCTCAGACCGATTCGTCGAGAAAAGAACGGTCTCGCGTTTTGCTCGAGCGTCCGCGACAAGAATGTGAAGTTCGTCAGCGAGCCGATTCCGCCAAACTCGAATGCATCGGCGTCTTGTAGAAAGAAATCACGTTTCTCGGGAAAGAACAAACCGAAGCGGGTTAGATTGACTTGCCGGTCATCGACTTCCGTTGCCGAGAAATCGGTGTTGGCTGTGAACGAACCGCTCAGCGACGGCGTGAATTTGTAGAAGACGTCGATCGATGGCCGCACATCGGAGTCATCGACGTCGATCGTGAAATTCTTCGCCTCCGTGACGCTGACGCTCGGGACAATGTCGAGCCCGATTCCCTGGTTAATATCCGTAATGCCCGTCGCTCGCCCAGCGATCGACGGAGTTTGCTGGCGATTGCGTGAGACCCATGCCATGCGCTCGTTTTGCGCTTGCGCGCGACGCCCGAAGTTGATTCCCCACGTATCCGTCTCCGGATTGAACGACAGCGTCTTGAACGGAATGACGAGCTCGGCAGTCCAGCCGGATTCGTCAATGGTCGTTGCGGCATCCCAAATACCGTCCCAATTCCATTGCATGACGCTAGGACCGACAAAGATTCCGTCAAAGCGCACACCATTGGGGTTGAGTTGAAACTGATAACCGTCACGCTGATTGTCGTACGGATCGAGAATCAAGATTAGCTGATCGTCGTTGTTGATCTGCGCGCCTTGACGCATGGTGTTCGCCGTAACGGGGCGGCCGTTGCTCGTCGACATTCGCGCGCCCAGATACAGTGCGTCGGCATCGTAGAGCACGTAGACGTCCGTGCGCTCGGTCGGCTCGTCGTACTCTTGGGGATCGAGTTGGTGGAAGTCGGCGATATGCGCCGCCGTCGCCCAAACGGCTTCGTCGAGTTGGCCATCGATCGTCGGTGGAGTGCTGGTCCTCACCATCTGGAAGGATTTCGTCGCAGAACCTGCTTCTTGCGCGGTCGCAACGTGGCCGGCGCAGTAGAGCAGCGCGACGATGCCGCAGACCCTTCTCCAAGTCCTAAAACGCCAGTGAGCCGCGCTTGACGACGGGCTGCTACGAGACTCGCCCGCTGTGTATACTGTGCCCCCGAACCGCCCGGCCCCAAGGCCAGGGCAGCTGGATTCGACCTTATCGAGGGGGCTGAGCATGGCGATCATCGACCTTGGAAACGTTCTTCGTATTTTTGGCGGGGGGTCACCCAGCCCCGACGAGCACAACCAGCTCGTCAAGGAGGTCTTGCTTATGACGCTTGCTCGCGCCACGAGTTCCGATAGCAATACGAATCCCGTCGAGGTCGAGACCGTCCGACGCGTACTGAAAGAGGTCACCGGTGACGACGTCAGCGAGAGCGACGTACGCGTCGCTGCGGCATCGGAGATTTTTGAGTCGGCGCCGCTCGAGAAATACCTCGGTAGCGTGTCTCGCACGCTCACGGCTAGCGATCGTGCAACGATCGCGCGGAGTCTCGCGACCGTCATCAGGAGCGACACCGAGGTTACCGAGACGGAAGTCGAGTACTTCAATCGCATGGCCGGTGCTCTGGGGGCAACCGCCGCGGAGCTTGCGGGCCTCGTGTCGTGATGGCCGGCGGGGTCTCCTGAGCGATTCACTAGCGCTGCTTTTCCTAATCAATCGTCTCGGTGCGATGTGCAATTGCACGGGCGCCAGCGCCAGCCATTGCGTGGCTCTGTGATGCCGAATCTTTAAATTGGCTCCCCGGGCCGGACTCGAACCAGCGACAAGTCGGTTAACAGCCGACTGCTCTACCAACTGAGCTACCGGGGAACCTCGCCGAGTGGCAGGCGGATTGTCCAAGAAGCGCCCGTACAAGTCAAGGCGGG
>JAHEEN010000112.1 GCA_024640685.1 Rhodospirillaceae bacterium | reverse complement strand
GCTCAGGTATCGTAGCCCCACACTCGAGGAGAACTGCCCGAGGCAGCCTCCGCGGTTCGGGAGTAAGCTATGAACAAGACAATGAGCTTCAGCCAACTTCAACCGACAGTCTGGATGCTGGCGGCACTCGCGCTGCTCACGCTCGGCATCGATCGCGTCCAGGCCCAGACACCGGCAGCGGCCGTGCCCGAAGAAGATGCGTGGACTGCCCTGTCGCCAGCCGAGCTCGAGACGCTCGTCGGCCCGATTGCGCTTTACCCCGACGATTTGATCGCCGTCGTGCTGCCGGCGTCGACGTTCCCGCTGCAAGTCGTGCAGGCGGCTCGCTACCTCGAGGCGCGTGAGTCGAATCCCGAGCTCGAGCCTGATGCTGCCTGGGACGACTCGATTGTCGCGCTGCTGAACTACCCCGAGGCGCTGACGCTTCTCAACGACGATCTCGATTGGACGTACGAGCTCGGCGAAGCCGTCGTCTATCAGCAGGGCGATGTCTTGAATGCCGTGCAGGCGTTTCGTGGGCTTGCCCAAGACGCCGGCAACCTCGCGACCGACGAGCGCCAAGTCGTCGCCGTCGAGGACGACGGTGCGATCACGATCAGCCCGGCGGATCCGGAAGTCGTCTACGTGCCGTACTACGACCCGGCACACGTCGTCGTGCATCAGCACGTGCCCGTTTATCACTACTATCCGTACGGCTATCCGGTCTACTACTACCCGTATCCGACCGGCTATTCGTTCCGCGCGGGGCTGTTTTGGGGCGTGACGTCGGCGTTCCTGCTGAACTGGCACGACCACTACTTGCACGTGCGCCATCACAGCCACTTCGGCCACCCGTACTACGGCTACTCGTACTACAACCCGTGGTATTCGCGCACGAACATCTACATCAACGTCAACAACTACGGCTCGTACTACCGCTGGCGTCCGAGCTATACGATCGGCGGGCGCCCGCGCCACTACGCCGGGTTCTCGCGATTGCGCAACCGCCATTTCAACCGCAACTACGTTCGTGGTCCGTCGGAGCGCTACGTGCGCGGCAGCGGCTATAGCACGCGCCGTTACGACACGACGCCGAGCGTGAACGAGCAACGCATGCGCCGCTTGCGCACGGGTGCGCGAACGGCCGACGATCTGCGCGTTAGGAACGGCAGCGCGCGCGATCGCAACGTTGACCGACGCCTACGTGACGTTCGTGGCGCCGGCGGGCGACTCGCACTGCGCGATCGCACCGGAAATGCCAACCGCACCACTGGCAACGCCCGCGACAACGGCACGCGAGTCACGCGACCGCAGACGCTCAGGCAGAACAACGGTCGCCGCGTTGAGGCGCGTACCGGCGGACAAAGCAATGCGCTCGGTCGAGTCGCACAGCCGCGCGCACAGATCAACGGTCGTCGCACGCAAGCACGCGTCGGCGACCGCGCCAACGCGCTCGGTCGCGCCGCACGCACGCCGCGCATCGATTCACGGCCGCGGCTCGGCGGCGGCCAGGCGAGCGGTTCGCGCGGCACGTTGGGGCGCGTTGCACCGCAAGCGCGTACTCAGCCGAATCGCTCGAGCGCACGTCCGGGCCTCAACCGCGAGCAGCCGATGAGCCCGCCGCGCGCCCGGTCCAGTGGCCGCAGCTTCGATGGTGGTGGACAGAGCCGTGGTGGCGCATTCGCCGGCGGCGGACGCTCACAGCCACGCGCCTCCGGCGCACGTTCGGGTGGTGGTCGCGTTGCGGTACCGAACCGCGGTGGCGCTCGCGTCGCAGGGCCGACTCGCGGCGGCAGTGGCGGCTTCGTACGGGGCAGCGGACGCGCTCAGGCTAGCAATGCGCCTGGACGCTCTGGCGGCGGCGGACGCATGCGCGCATCGACCGGCGGCAACCGCCGAGCCCGCTAGACACTGGATCACATTTGCTCGAGAGGGCATCGCGTACAATGACGCGATGCCCTCGTCGCTTTTGGCATCTGCGCGCATTGCCGCGTTCGACATCGTTCGGCTCGGCTGGACTGCACTGATACTTGCTGGCGTTTGCGTCACTGCCGTTGCGCAACCGGCTGCAGGCGGCCGGGACCGCGCGACCTCGTTCGATCGCGCGCTGACGCAGGCATCTCGTATCGAAAGCCTACACAGCCTGCTCGTCAGCCAGGGTGGCGAGTTACTCGTCGAGCGCTATTTCAACGGCGCAAGCGCGACGCGCCCGGCGAACATCAAATCCGTTTCGAAAAGCGTGATATCGGCGCTCGTCGGCATTGCGATCGACCGCGGCACGATTCCTGGTCTCGACGCAACGCTAGGCGCGTTCTTCGCCGACGAGCTCGCCGATGACCCAGAGGCTGCGAAGGCGGACATCACGATCGAGGACCTGCTGACGATGCGCGCAGGACTCGAGACGACCAGCAACCGCAACTACGGCGCGTGGGTCGTCAGCTCCAACTGGGTCGAGTTTGCGCTGCGCCAGCCGCTCGAGGTCGAGCCCGGTCGGCTAATGGCCTACAGCACCGGCAATACGCATCTGCTATCGGCAATCCTGACGCGTGCTGCGCAGCGCTCGACGCTCGCATTCGCGCGCGACGTGCTTGCCGAGCCGCTCGGATTTCAGCTGCCGCCGTGGCCGCGCGATCCGCAAGGCATCTACTTTGGCGGCAACGACATGGAGATGACGCCGCAGCAAATGCTGGCGTTCGGCGAGCTGTATCTGAACGGCGGACGCCGAGGCGATCGCCAAGTCGTGCCCGAGCAATGGGTCGAGGCCTCCTTAGTCCCGCGAACCGAGTCGCGCCGCGAGCGCGGGCGTTACTATGGCTACGGCTGGTGGATTCGCGACATGGCCGGCGTGCAGACGCCGTACGCTTGGGGATTCGGCGGCCAGTTCATCGTGCTCGCACCGTCGCTCGGGCTCGTCGTCGTGACGACGGCCGACAGCATGCCGCGACGCAACCGCCGCTCGCAACGCCGCGCTATATTCGACTTGATTGAGCGCGAAGTCGTCGCGCCGGCCGCTGCGACTCGGACCCGATGAGCGCAACGAGCACGGGCACGGCTCCGATCGAAGCGTGTGGCCCCTACTCCGAGTACTCCATGACATCCTGCTCGAAATCGAGGAATGTCACGTTGTCCATACAGATGAACTCTTCGATGTTCCAATCGACGCGCGAATAGAATCGCTCTCCCGACCAGCTCTCGGTAAACGCGACCGGATCTTCGACGGTAATGTCGATCTGCAGCAAGCCTTCGTCGTTGATATGGATGCGCTCGGTCAGCGTCATCGATTCGCTGTGCGGCACGCCGCGCCGATCGACCCACGTCTTGTCATTGAAGTTCGTCGTCTCGACGACGAGCGTCTCGCCTTCCCAATGACCGATCGAGTCACCCATCCAACCCGGCGCCAAGTCGTCGCGATGGCCGCGGCCGTCGGTGAATATCTGCCGGATCAAATGGTCGTACTCGAAGATCATTAGCACGCGACCGGGAAGCTGAACGATCTCCATTGGAAACGGATGAAAGTAGATTCGCGGCGTACCCGGAGGGAAACACTGATAAACGGGATCGTTCGTATCCGCAACGGCGACACCCGTCGAGCCGAATGTCGGGCGCGCCTGCTCGAAACGCTCCGTCGCCCACGCGGTCATTGGCGGCAGATCTGCCGAGAACGCCCAACCGCCGTAGCCCTCGGCCCCGGGCGCACGTCGGCCGTTCCAAACGCCGCTAAAGTCGGCGCCGTGCGTGCCGCCTAATTCTTGACCGTAGGCGACACTCGCCGCCAGAACGGCCGCAAGGACGACCGCCGAATCGTGCAGACGGCGCACGGTTACTCGCCTCCCAGCAACGAGTTGCCGTCGCCGTCTAACACCGCGTCGACCCACAGCGACGGCGCGCCGCTGCGCGCGGGACTGCCGGTTATCGTCACGGCGTCGCCCGGCTCGAATGTCGTACGCGTCCAACCGTCGCTGCGCGCGAGTCGATTCGGACTCGTCAGTCCGGCAGACCAGACGGTCGATGAGCCGTCGTCGTTTGCGACCTCGAAAAAGATCAGCACGTGCGGGTTCACGAACTGGAAATCCGTGACAGTGCCTGACATCGTCAAGTGTTGCGACAAATCGTAGACAACGGCCGCGCCATGGTGTGCGAGCGCTAAACCCGACGTCACGGCAGCGGCTGCCGCGAGCCAGACGGTGTGCAATCCGCGCTTCATCGTTTCTTCCTCCAATCCGTCGCGTTCAAACGTTGTCATTATGATTCTCGGCGCGCCCCGGACGCTCGCAATCAGCAATACTACCTACGTGCGTCTATTGGTCGCGAGCTGGCGTGTAGCTGAACGCCACAGTCAGCATGTCGACTGCATACTTCGGAATCCACGCGCCTACGGTCAGAATGCTTGGAATCGTCGCCGTGTCGATACCATCAAGCTGCCAGTCGGCATTCGCATAGCGCTCGTAGCGATACGTGACACGAACACGCAGCCGCGGATTGACAGTGTACGTGCCGCTGACATTCACGCCTCTGATTTTCGTATGAAAATCGGGAAACAAAGCTTGCGGATTTCCGGTCAGCACAGACGTCTGGCTACGCGATTCCGTCGCGTTGACGTCGAGCTGCAGCTCGAGCCGCTCGCTCGGCGCCCGCCAGACAGCCCCAAACGACTGCGACTTCGTCGACTCATCGGTCTCGGCGCGCCAGTCGCCAGGACCGAACTGCTGGCTGCCCGTCTGGCGGAGATCGAGGTCGTCGCGGGCGAACGCAGCGTACGCATTCCATCGCGTGTCGGGCGCGAACGCGACATCGAAAGTGAGTCGTCGTGCGTCCCCGGCGTTGAGCCCCAGCTCCGAGCGAGAGTAGCGATCGTTGGCACTTTCGACGTGCAGCGCGGCCGTGACCGCGCGTACGGGCGCATACGAAAGATCGATCGCAGCAACGCTTCGGTCGCGATCGGCGAGATGATATTGACGCAAGCGCGGATTCTGTAGCGCGGAGCCACGGTCGAGGACCGAATAGTCGGAGCCGCGGCGTTGGCTATCGGAGACTCTCGCGCTGAAGCGAAGCGACTCCCAGCGGCGTACGTCGACCTCGGCCCAAAGCTCGGTCTCCCGCGTCCGCTGACGCGCCTGTAGGTTGCGCTCCCAGCGGTCGCGCTCGGCCCCGACCGTCACCTGCATGCGTCGCGGCAGCCGGTAGCTTGCGTCGGCGCGCACGCGACTGCGCTCGAAATCGTACGGCGCATTGAGGCTCGCACCAACGACCGCCAAGTCCGTCAGCACGCGCGTAAATGACGCGACTTGCGTCTTGTTGTCGCGCTCGTCACGCTCGACGCGCGCACTGACTCTGAACCGTGACGATACGCGCGAGGCAACGTCGACAGTCAGCCGCTGCGTATCGACTCGGCCATTCAATGACTGCCGCGGCAACGCGACGGCGTCGATCGCCGGATTGATCGTCGCCGCAACGAATGGATCGTCTTGCTCGATGCTGCCTTCGCTGAGCTGTGCCGCTACATGGCTGCGCCCAAAGCGCACGCTGCCGGTCGCATAGAGCTGCCGCGCGCGATTATCCGGCGCCAACGCAAGCCGACCGAAGTCCGCACCCGCAGTAAACGGCGTGAACGGATTCTGCCATTCGAAGGTCGGCGCATCGTTGCTGAACCGCGAGCCGCGATAGCCGACCTCGAATGCCGCATTCGGCCGATCGTGGCCGACCGCGACCTCGACCTCGTCGGTGACGTAATCGAGCGGCGCGGGCAGCCATGCGCTGACCGCAGCGAAGCTGCCCGCGATCAACTGATTGCCGCTGCGAGCGTCGCGACGAAACTCGGCGCGGATGTCGAGGCTCTCACGTGCCCGCCACTCGATGCCGGTCATCAGCTGCTCGCGGTCGTGGCTGATCGCGACGCTGCGCTCATTCGCTGCCAGTGTCGCGAAACCCGCCGTCGAGCTAGCCGTGACCCAATCGCTCGGCAGCAGCGCTCGCGTACCCGAGGCGAACGGCGTGCGTATACCGTCGTAGCGAATGTTCGGTATCGCATCGTATTGAGCGCGCACGCGATAGCTCCCGGGACGGCCGCCGTCGAGCGCGATCGAGCGTGACTTAAGACCCAAATCGTCGACGCGCACAGACCAGACCTGACCGTCATCGAGCCAACGCCGCCACGTACCGTCGGCGACTGCGTAAAAACCCTCGTCATCGAGGCCGGTGTAGGTACCGAACTTCCCCGACGCATCCGACACGAACGCCGAGCCGAGCCAAAAGCTCGCAACGGAGCCGCTCGGAAACGCGCAGAAACGGCAGTCCCAGTCCTCCGGCACGACCGGTTGCGCCGACGCAGCGTCGACTGCGAGAACGAGCGCGGCGATGCACGGAGCGGTTCGAGCCATCGCGCTGAACGCCGCAGTGCTCATCGTGTCAACGTGCTACCCGATGGATGGTTGGAGCCATGTACACTGATGTGACAGTTCAGGCAGCTGCCGACCAACGACAGCGGCGAGGTGCCGAACGGCGGTATTGTCGCCGGCGTGCTCGGCACGCTCGGGTGACCGGCCTGGCTATGGCACTGCTGGCACAGCAGCGGCGGCCTCTGCCGCAGCAGCGCCGGATGCATCGAGCCGTGCGCCGTGTGACACAAGCTGCAGTCCTCGCTGGCCGGCGCATGCTCCCACAGGAATGGCCCGCGTTTCTCGGCGTGGCAGGCAAAGCACGTGTCGTTGACAGACGCTCGAGCGAGCGCGTACTCGCCTGCGCTGCCGTGTGGCGCATGACATTGCGAGCACGCCATCTGCTCGTAGCGAATCGGGTGCGTGAATGCCATCGTGCTCTGCATCCGTTGGCGCTGATGACAGTCGTAGCAGACGGCCGGCTGCTGCGCGCGCTCGAGGACCGCATCGCTCGTCGTGTGGACCGTATGGCAGCTCGCGCAGCCGACGTCGTTGAACGCGTGCGTACTCGCATGCCACGCAGGTCCGGCATCGCTCGCGTGGCAGTCGAGACAGGCCGCGTCCTGCTCCTCGGTCGGCGTGCCGCTCTGCGGCCCGAAGGTCCGAATCGGCGCTTGCGACTCACCGCGCCGCACACGTTGCGCATGCGCAGCGCCGGGCCCGTGACACGATTCGCACTGCAATTGCGCGAACGGTCCGCGCGGATCGTCGCGGCTGCCGTGGGCCGTCTCGAAAATCGCGAGCACCGGCGCGTCGGCGCCGGTGTCGTGGCAGGCAAGGCACGTGTCGGCACCGCGAGGGCTGTAGCCCGACTCGGTGTCCGCGGGCGCCTGGCCGAGCGCCAGCGTAATCCCATCGATCGACAACATCGCGAGCAGCGCGAGGCCGGCGGCGCGACTCGTTACCGGTCTCGTAAACACGATGCTCTAGAAGGCGTGAACGGCTTCGACATCAGCCAGGCGGTCGGGCCCGTGACAGACGGCACAGGTCTCGGTGATCGCACCGCGCTCGAGAGAGATCATCATGCCGTCGGCGCCCTGCACGACGTCGAATGCGCCGCCGTTCTGCTCGACATGCGCGCGCGCGAGATCGCTGTCGTGACACGCCGTGCAAACCGCAGTCGTCGGAGAGATGTTGACGTCGTCGAACGCCGTGCTGCGATCCGGCCCGGTATCGATCGTCGTCGCTTGGACCCCGGGCCCCAGCGGGTAGTAAGTGTCCTCGCGATGACACCCGCTGCAGTTCGCGAGTCGCCCCGGATAGACGACGTGGCTGAAATCGTTGACGCTGCCGTTGAACCCATAGACGACGAGTGGCGATTGCAGCGTACCACCGGCGTGCAGCATGTGGATCATGCGTTTGAAGTCGACCGCCTGCTCGTCCTTGCCGTCAGCCGAGTTCGACTCATCGATTCCGGCGCTACTGCGCCGATTGATGTCGGTCGCGTTCGGATTGTGGCACGTGACGCACAAATCGATGTTATCGGTACGGTTGTTGCCGTGCAGGCTCAGCGACTGATGGCAGTTCTGGCACTTTTCGATGTCGACGACCTGCCGGCGCGGCACGGCGGCCATGTCGGTGATCGCAAAGAACGCGCTCGCGCCCGTGACTGGTAGGCGATCAACCGTGCCGTCGCCATCGACGTCTCGAGCCGGATGGCCGTCGATCGTGACGATGCCGCTGCCCGCAACGTCGATCGGCAACGGCGTCGTCGACGTTACGGTGAATAGGTTGTCGCCGGTCTCTACGGCACCGCCGAACAGCGGATTCATACCGATTGGCTGGGCCGGCGTGCCGGCCGAAGCCGTCGCAGTCTGACTGCCTTCGTTGGCGAAGTCGGCTGTTTGCCAACCGACGCTGACTGCTAGCCGGCTAGCGCCGCCGCCTTGCGTGAACGGCGCATCGAGCTCGATGTCGTAGGCAGCGTCGCCGTTCGTGGGGTCCGTGACCGAGAGCGTCACGGCTGGGAACTCACCGGGCCCTGTTCCCGAAATGTCGATGATGTTGAACTCGAACTCGTCCGCGGCGCGCTGCGCGAGCAGCGCATGCGACTCTTCGATCGGCCCCACAAAGCCGCCATCGCTATGGCAGATCGTGCAATCGGCGTTCGACGCAGGAAAGTCGGCGTCACTGTGACCGATGCCGGTGACGAAGTCGACGTCGTCGTGACACGACCCGCAGGCCTCACGCGTCGGCGCGGTCGTCCAGTTGCCGCCCTCCGGCGTCGCTGGATCATCGGCGTTGTGGCAGGTCACGCAGTTGCGGATGTCCTGCGGGAACACGACCTGGGAGTAATCGTGCTCGCGCTCACCGAACCCATAGATCGCATACTGGCCGCCGGCGACGACGCTTGGCAGATCGGCACCGCGATGAATCTTGTGAACCATGACTTTGAAATCGACGGTCTCGCCGCTGTCCTGGTCGGTCGACCCAGGATTGTGGCAGAGAACGCAACCACCGACCTCGAAACGCGCTCCGCCATGAATCGCCAGCTGATCGTGGCAGCGGTTACACGTGGTAGTGCTAACAATGTCGCGAGTAAACAGGTCTGTCGTCGCTCCATCCTGCGGTCTGAACGTGTAGACCGGATTGACGACCGGCACGAGCCCTCGAATCTCCAGGCTGACGCGATGCGTGAGCAATGCATCGAAGCTGACGTCTGGCAGGCTCGTGATGTCCGTTGCAAACGTGTATCGGTAGCTGCCGTCGTTGAGGTCCGTGAATTCACCGCTCGCAGCGTTTTCGGTCGTCGCCTGTAGCGCAGAAGGCAGAACGTCTGGCGCATCACCGTCGGCGATTTCCTCGCGAACGAGATAGCTCTGCCATTGACTCGCGTTGCCGTCGGCCCCGGGAACGAGTTTCGCAATCGTGAAGCTGACGGCCGACGCCGGTAGCCCGATGACCGGCCGGCCACTGCCGTCGCTGAGGCGAAACGTGACGATGGGTGCGGAATTGATCGTGACGTCCGAGATCGTCGCCTCGATCGCCGACGCCGCACTGGCCACGACGGCGGGCGGCGGCCCCGGAGGGCCGGCCGGCCCGGCAGGACCAGGAGGGCCATCGTCGCCGTCGCACGCCGCGACGAGTGCACAGAGGCAACCAATGAACAAGATACGAGCGCGGTAGCGGCGAAGAAGATCGTCGGCACGAAGGCGGTGCACTGAAAACTCCCCTAGTTCGCAACACGGTAAACGTACCGGCCACTGCCTCGGGCATGATAGTGTGTCAACTACCTAGACGGTAGGCGTACGTACGTATTCGGATCGTGTATAAATACCCATAA
>JAHEEN010000111.1 GCA_024640685.1 Rhodospirillaceae bacterium | reverse complement strand
ATAACCAGCTGCGTTCCATTAAGGAGCGCGGCGGTGACATGACGATTTTCTCGCCGCGCGCATCGGGCATGCAGCACCATGTCGGCGATGCCGCGACCGTGGGTGACTGGTCGCGCGCTTGTAACGATTTGATTCATCGCGTGACGACGTTGTTTCCCGAGCATTTTGTCGGTGTCGGCATGCTGCCGCAGCGGCCCGACGCACCACTCGATGCGGTAATCGAGGAGCTCGAGCGCTGCGTCAACGAGCTTGGCTTCGTCGGCTGCAACGTCAATCCGGATCCCACGGGCGGGCTCTGGACGAGCCCAAGCCTGACAGATCGTTACTGGTATCCGCTGTACGAGAAGCTCGTCGAGCTCGAAGTGCCGGCGATGATTCACGTCTCGAGCTCGTGTCACGCGGCGATCCACGCGACCGGCTCGTTTTACATCGCCGCCGATACGAATGCGTTCATGCAGTTCATCCAGGGCAATCTGTTCAAGGACTTCCCTGAGCTCAAGCTAATTATTCCGCATGGCGGCGGCGCGGTGCCGTATCACTGGGGCCGGTACCGAGGGCTTGCGGACATGCTGAAGCAGCCGACGCTCGACCAACACGTCATGAACAACGTGTATTTCGACACGTGCGTCTATCACCAACCAGGCATCGATCTGTTGTTTCGTGTCATCGACGTTGACAACATCTTGTTCGGGTCGGAGATGATCGGCGCGGTTCGCGGAATCGATCCGGAGACCGGACACTATTTCGACGATACAAAGCGGTACATCGACTCGTTGGAGATCCCGGCTGCCGACAAGGCGAAGGTATTCGAGGGCAATGCCCGGCGCGTCTATCCACGACTGGACCGGATTCTAAAAGCACAAGGCCGATGAGCGCCGCGACGTCCGAGTTCGAAAAGACACCGGGCTGGTTGGATTGGGATCCCGATCCATCGAAGCCGTCGTTCGTACCGCCAGCGGGCGCTGTCGATGCGCACTGCCACGTCTTTGGCCCGGCAAGCAAGTTTCCGTATGCGCTCGAGAGAAAGTACACGCCGTGCGACGCGTCGCGCGAGCAACTCGTCGCGCTGCGCCAGCATCTCGGTTTTGCTCGCAACGTCGTCGTGCAGGCAACGTGCCACGGCGCAGACAATCGCGCACTCGTGGACGCGCTCGAGCATTCCGATGGCACGATGCGCGGCATTGCGGGCGTCAAGCCAGCGGTGACCGATGCCGAGCTCGAGGCTCTTGATACTGCTGGCGTGCGTGGTGTGCGATTCAACTTCGTCAAGCGCCTGGTCGACGCGCTACCCAGAGAGCCGCTCGCAGAGATCGCGCGCCGAATTGCGCCGCTCGGCTGGCATATCGTCATTTACTTCGAAGCGCAGGAGCTGCCGGAGCTTTATGAGTTTTTCGCGTCGTTGCCGACGACGGTCGTCGTCGATCACATGGGCCGGCCCGACGTTGAGAAGCCCGTCGACGGTCCGGAGTTCGAGTTGTTCCTGCGACTGATGCGCGAGCATTCAAATTTTTGGTCGAAGGTCACGTGTCCGGAGCGCCTATCCGTCGATGGACCGCCCGATTACGCTGACGTTGTGCCGTTCGCACGGCGCGTCGTCGAGGAGTTTCCCGATCGCGTGCTATGGGGCACCGATTGGCCCCATCCGAACATGAAGACGCACATGCCGGACGACGGCAAACTTGTCGACATGATCCCAAGGATTGCGACGACGACCGAGCTGCAGCAGCAGTTACTGGTCGACAACCCGATGCGCTTGTACTGGCCGGAGGAGACCGCCTAGTGGCACTCGACAAACCCTATGCGGACGTTCCCGGGACGACGGTGTTTGACGCAGACATGGCCCGGAAGGGCTACCATCTGAATCAGTTTTGCATGTCGCTGATGAAGGCTGCGAACCGAGATCGGTTTCATGCCGACGAGCGCGCCTACGTCGACGAATGGCCGATGAATGAGGATCAGAAACAGGCTGTGCTCGATCGCGACTATCTCAGAATGATCGAGCTCGGCGGCAACATCTACTTTCTCTCGAAGATATTCGCGAGCGACGGCAAGACGTTCGTCCACGCCGCTGCGCAAATGACCGGCATGCCCGAGGACGAATACAAGCAGATGATGCTCGACGGCGGACGCTCACCGGACGGTAACCGCTACATCGGGGAGAAATAGACGTGGCTCGAGTTACCGCGGGCGTCACAAGCTCGCACATTCCGTTGATCGGCCGCGTTATCGACACGGGTGAGACGAGCACGCCCTACTGGAAGCCGGTATTCGAAGGCTACGAGTTCACAAAGGCGTGGCTTGCTAGCGAGAAGCCGGACGTCATTTTCCTCGTCTACAACGATCATGCGTCGGCTTTCGACATGCGCATGATCCCGACGTTTGCGATCGGTTGCGCCGAGCGTTTCAACCCGGCTGACGAGGGCTATGGCCCCCGACCCGTGCCGGTCATCGAGGGTGCGCCGGATCTTGCATGGCACGTCGCTCAGTCCGTCATTCAGCAGGACTTCGATCTGACGATCATCAACGAGATGGACTTGGACCATGGGCTCACCGTGCCGCTGTCGCTGATGTTCGGTCAGCCCGAGGCCTGGCCTTGCAAGATCATTCCGTTCGCGGTCAACGTCGTCGTCTATCCGGTGCCGAACGGGCGGCGTTGCTACAAGCTTGGGCAGGCGATACGCAATGCGATCTCGAGCTTCGATGAGGACCTGAACGTGCAGGTCTGGGGCACGGGCGGCATGAGTCATCAAATTCAGGGCAAACGCGCCGGACTCATTAACAAGGAGTGGGACAAGGCGTTTATGGATCGCCTGGCGGATAGCCCCGATGAGCTTGCCGAGATCGAGCACGTCGAGTACATCCGCGAGGCAGGTGCCGAGGGTATCGAGCTCGTGATGTGGTTAATCATGCGCGGCGCACTCGGTGAGCACGCACGCGAGCTCTATCGGCACTACCACGTGCCGGCATCGAACACCGCAGTCGGCCACATGGTGCTCGAGGCCTGCGACTGACGCATCGAGGAGACTGGGAGGCAACATGAAAGTACTGGTCGCGGGGGGCGGTGCGTTCGGCATCAAGCACCTGAACGGTATCAAGAACATCGACGGTGTCGAGGTCGCCGCACTCGTCGGCCGCCGTCCGGAGCCGACGCAGAAGCTTGCGGCCGAGCACGGGATTCCCGAAGCGCTCACGAGCCTCGATGAGGCGCTAGAGCTGCCAGGGCTAGATGCGGCGATCCTTTGTACGCCGACTCAAATGCACGCGAGCCAGGCGATTCAATGCATGCGCGCCGGCTTGCACGTCGAAGTCGAGATTCCCGTCTCCGATAGCTGGCAGGATGCGCAAGAGGTCGACAAGGTGCAAAGGGAGACCGGCCTCGTGTGCATGGTGGGGCATACCCGGCGGTTCAATCCGTCGCATCAGTGGGTGCACAACAAAATTGTCGCCGGCGAGTTGTCGATTCAGCAAATGGACGTGCAAACGTATTTCTTTCGCCGTAAGAACATCAACGCGGAGGGTGACCCGCGATCATGGACCGATCACCTGTTGTGGCATCACGCTGCGCATACCGTCGATCTGTTCCAGTATCAGACCGGCGAACGCGTCGTAACGGCGCACGCAGTGCAAGGTCCGATTCACCCGGAGCTCGGCATCGCAATGGACATGTCGATTCAGCTCTCGACGGAGAACGGCAAAATTTGCACGTTGTCGCTGTCGTTCAACAACGACGGACCGCTCGGGACGTTCTTCCGCTACATTTGCGATAACGGGACCTACATTGCGCGCTACGACGATCTCGTCAACGGTTATGACGAGCCGATCGATGTCTCCAACGTCGATGTGTCGATGAACGGCATCGAGCTACAGGATCGCGAGTTTTTTGCCGCAATCCGCGAGCAACGCGAGCCGAACTCGTCGATCGCGCAGGTACTGCCGTGCTACGACGTTCTCGGGCAGTTGGAGACCGCGCTAGCGATGTGAAGACCGACGTCGCCATTATCGGCGCAGGCCCGGCGGGGCTCTTGCTCGGGCACCTGTTACGGCAGGCCGGTATCGATACGTGCATACTGGAGCGGCAGAGTGCCGCTCATGTCCTGTCGCGAATTCGAGCCGGCGTTTTGGAGACCGTGACGACCGATCTGCTCGAGCGTCTCGATCTTGCCGAGCGCCTCTGGGACGAAGCGCTGCTCCACGACGGCATCAATCTGACCGACGGCGATCGCATCGTGCGAATCGACTTGAAAGGACTGACGGGCCGGCCGATCGTCGTCTACGGACAAACCGAGGTCACGCGCGACCTGATCGATGCAGCGACCGATCGCGGCCTGGAAATCGTCTGGGAGGCTGCCGACGTTGCGCTGCACGACGTCGAGTCCGATAGACCTCACGTCACGTTCCGTAACGGCGGGCTCGAGCAGCGGCTCGATGCGCGGTATATCGCGGGTTGCGATGGCTATTACGGCCCGTCGAAGCAGTCGATCCCCGCTTCGATCGCAAGCACGTTCGAGCTCGTCTATCCATTCGGTTGGCTGGGTCTGCTCGCCGACGTGCCGCCTTGCGACGAGGAGGTCATCTACGCGAATCACGAGCGCGGATTTGCGCTCGCATCGATGCGCTCGCGCACGCGCAGTCGCTACTACATTCAGGTGCCGATCGACACCGATATCGACGAGTGGCCGGACGATCGATTCTGGGACGAGCTGGAGATGCGGTTTGGGAAGTCCATAGCCAAACGCATTACGCGTGGACCTTCGATCGAAAAATCGATTGCGCCGCTGCGCTCGTTCGTGTTCGAGCCGTTACGCCATGGCAGCTTGCTGCTTGCCGGCGACGCTGCACACATCGTCCCACCGACGGGCGCGAAGGGCCTCAACCTCGCTGCGTCGGACGTGGCCTATCTCGCCGATGCGTTGACTGCGGCCTTGCGAGCTAACGATACCAGTGGACTCGATGGCTACTCGGACCGCGCGCTTGCGCGCGTTTGGAAGGCGGAGCGTTTCTCTTGGTACCTGACGAACCTGTTGCACCGATTTCCGACTGCCGGCGCGTTCGAGCGGCGCATGCAGCTTGCCGAGTTCGACTACATCGCCGGCTCGACTGCGGCGCAGACTGCGATTGCCGAGAACTACGTCGGCCTGCCGCTGTAGCGTCTGGGCGAAGTGCAAACCCAAGCAAGCTGCGCTACATTCTGAGGCCGAACGACGTACGGGCCGGTTTAGCGACCGTGCCGGACGAACCCGAGGCGCTCTGCAACCGGCGTTCATCGCCCGGCGCTTCGATTCGCAGGGAGGATGTGGGATTGTCGTTGAAATTTTACCGAGCTGGTCGTCACTGTCGGCTAGCCGAATTGGCGTAAGAGCACTATGCGTATAGCCCTGATTGGCCAGGCGGCATTCGGCCGCGCCGCTCTGGAGGCGTTGGCCAAGAACGACGAGGACCAGATCGTAGGCGTGTTTGCGCCTCCGAAGGACGATCCGATCGTCGAGGGTGCGCAGGCGCTAGATCTTCCAGTGTTTCAGTTCGGCAGGATGCGCGACCAGGAGGCAATCGACCAGTTCAAGTCGCTGACTCCGGATCTTTGCGTCATGGCGTTCGTGACCGACATCGTGCCGATGGACATGATCGACGCACCGCCTAAGGGCACTATCCAATATCATCCGTCGCTGCTGCCGCTGCACCGCGGGCCGAGCTCGATCAATTGGCCGATCGTCATGGGCGAGACGCGCACGGGCTTATCGATATTTTGGCCGGACGACGGCATGGATACCGGGCCGCTGTTGCTGCAGAAAACGATCGAGATCGGTCCGGACGATACATTGGGTACCGTCTACTTCGGCAAGCTGTTTCCGATGGGTGTCGAGGCGATCGTCGAGTCCGTCGAGCTGGTTCGCGAGGGCAACGCGCCGAAGATCGTTCAGAACGAGGACGATGCAACGTATGAGAGCTGGTTCGGTTCGGCCCAGGCAGCAATTGACTGGGCAAAGTCCGGACGGGAGATCTACAACCTGATTCGCGGCAGCGACCCCCAGCCCGGCGCGCACTCGACGTTCGACGGGCAGAAGGTTCGTCTCTACGATGCGGCGTTCGTCGAAGGTGATTCCGCGCAAGTTCCCGGCACCGTCGTCGCCATTGGCGAGCGGGTCGAAATCGCCGTGTCCGGAGGCACGATCGGCGTAGGCCGTCTCCGTGGCGCAGACGGTAAGGTCGCGGCTCGCGAATACGCCGAATCGACCGGCCTGAAACTCGGCGTACGGCTCGGTGACTGACTGCAGTCGCGTGTCAACAGATTGCCGCACGATGGTTCCCGATGTACGAAGTCTGCCCGCTGCTCGATCGACCGCATTGAGCGCGTCGGCTTCCGCGTTCGTCGCGTTGGCCGTCGTCTGGCTCGCTGCCGGCCGTGCCGGCGCCCAGGAAGCGGCGACCGAGTCGGTATGCCCTGACAACACGCCCGCGGTGTTCCACGCCTGTGCGCTAGCGGCGATGCAAACGTACGACCCGACGCGTACGCCCGAGGGTCATGCGGATCTGTCCGGAGTTTGGACGCTACCCGGCAACGCTTTCGAAGATTTGGAGGAGCATCCGGCGACGCTCGACGACAACGGCAATCCGTCGGTCGTCGTCGATCCGACCGACGGCCGCGTGCCGATGCGGGCATGGGCCGATGAGATGAGGCGGCAGAATGCAACGGCCTACATTCATCCGGCGGCCGCGTGCTTCCTGTCGGGCGTGCCGTACATCATGTACCGGCCGGGTCCCTATCAGATTCTGCAGACGTCCGATCACGTTGTGATCCTCGGTGAGCGCGCGCACGGCTATCGCGTCGTTTACATGAACGACAGCCCGCCACCGGGTGACGGCATCAGGTTTTGGAACGGTTATTCGACCGGGCGCTGGGACGGCAATACGCTCGTCATCGAGACGACGCACCAGAACGCACTACCGTGGATCGATCAGCGCGCGCGGTTTTTTACCGAGGATGCGCGTGTCGTCGAACGCTTGACACTCGTCGATGCCGACACGCTGCACTATCAAGCGACACTCGAGGACCTCAACGTCTATACACGCCCGTTCACGATTGCAGTCGCTTACCGGCGCGATACCGATCAAGATGCTGCGTTGCTCGAGGAAGGCTGCTACGAGAGCAATGCGGCGTTGCTCGGAATTTACCGCGGCCTGGGCCTCGGAATTTATACGGGTGTCAGCGTCGAGGAGGCACAGCGCGAAACGGCGGCGGAGCAAGCAGGCGAGCCCTGACGCGTGCTGTTGCTTCGCCGGCATTGCATGGGTTCTCGGCTGCATCGACAAGTCGGCGTCGTTGATCCGAGCTAGCAACTGATTCGACACGTTATCGATAGAGGATAGCTTGGCTAACACTTTCCGTTCCATCGCGGGCCGCGATGTTTATCCGATCGGGCTCGGCTGCATGAATCTGAGCCATGCTTACGGCCACCCGCCGCCGCACGAACAGGGCGTCGCGATCCTGAATCGGGCCCTCGAGCTCGGCATTACGCATTTCGACTCGGCAACGCTATACGGCTTCGGGCGCAACGAGTCGCTCGTCGGTCCGGTGCTGAGGCCAATCCGCGACGAGATTTTCCTGACTAGCAAGTGCGGGATCCAAGGCGTCGACGGCAAACGCGTCATCGACGGACGACCGGAAACGATACGTGCGACGCTAGAAGACTCTTTGCGCCGCCTCGATACCGAGGTTATCGATCTCTACTATCTGCATCGTTGGGACAAGTCCGTGCCGATCGAGGACAGCATCGGCGAGATGTCGCGAATGGTCGAAAGCGGCAAGGTGCTCGCGATCGGCTTGTCCGAGGTCTCTGCGCAGACACTGCGCAAGGCGCATGCCGTGCACCCGATCGCAGCCGTGCAGAGCGAGTACTCGCTGTGGTCGCGAAACGCGGAGCTCGGAGTGCTCGGGGCCTGCGCCGAGCTCGGCGCGGCATTCGTCGCATTCTCGCCGCTCGCGCGCGGGTTTTTGACCGATATCGACATCGAGCCGGATCGTTTTGTCGACAAGGACATTCGCCGCGCGATGCCGCGATTTCAGCCGCCGAATTTCGCAGCGAACACCGCTTTGTTGCCAAAGTACCGCGCGCTGGCCGTGGCGGCAGGCTGTACGTCGGCACAGCTCGCGTTGGCCTGGTTGCTCAACCAAGGCGAACATGTCCACCCGATTCCGGGGACGACCTCGCTCGCGCATCTCGAAGAGAATGTCGCGGCCGCGACGCTGGCGCCAAACCTGCCTATACTCGAGCAGGCCGCTGAGCTCATCAATGAGGGCACGGTGACCGGGCCGCGCTATGCCGCGGCGACTCTGACCGAGATCGATACCGAGGTATTTGCGTGATCGGCCACGTGCTACTGACAGCCAATAACAGTCGACACTGTGTAGGGGGTCCAACTATGAAACCGAATTCATTTGTCGCAGCGCTCGCCGCTGCGGGCGTCGCGCTCGTTGTCGCAGCGTGCAGCCCTTCCGCCGATACCGGCGGCATGTCCGCACAGGCCGGAGCCGCGGCAGCTCCGGGTACACGCATGGTGCCGACGTTTCGCGTCGATACCGAGTGGCCGCGCCTGCCGGAGCAGTTGCGCGTTGGCGCGGTGTCGAGCATTGCAATCGACGCCGACGACAACGCCTGGCTCCTCCACCGTGCGCACACGCTGCCACCTGCCGAAGCGTCGATGGCTGCGCCGCGCGTCGTCGGATTCGACCCTGAAGGCAACTTCCTGCGCGGCTGGGGCGGTCCCGGTGACGGCTACCAGTGGCCGCAGCGCGAGCATGGGCTCGCGATCGATCATCGAGGAATCGCTTGGCTCGGCGGTAACATGTGTCCGCAACGCGAAATACCAGGGCTCGAGCGCGTCGCCGACGACCAGTACCTGAAGTTCACACTCGACGGCGAGTTCGTCACGCAGTTCGGCTTGAGCGACGCGAGCCGCGGCAATGTCGATACGATCAACTTCCACGAGCCCGCCGATGCACAAGTCTATGAGCCGACAAACGAAGTCTTCATTGCCGACGGCTACGGCAATCATCGTGTCATCGTGCTCGACGCCGATACCGGCGCGTTCAAGCGCATGTGGGGTGCGTTCGGCAAAACACCCGCCGACAAGGACGACTGTCCGAACATCTCGTTGTCATCCGTTCCCGACGGCCCTGGACCGGACCAGTTCAGTATCGTCCACGCGCTGCGGGTCTCCAACGACGGTCACGTCTATGTTGCCGATCGCGAAAACCGTCGCGTGCAGGTCTTCACGCTGGCTGGCGACTTCATCGACCAAGTGATCTGGCACGATGCGCCGTTCGCGCGCAACGTCGCGCTGTCCCCCGACGCCGATCAGCAGTTTCTGTACGTCGGCGGCGGTCCCGGGATTCGCGTGTTCGATCGCGCGACGCTCGAGTACCTAACGACAATCGAGGGTGAGGGCGTCATCGGACCCGGGCATCACATCGAGACGGATTCGGCCGGCAATCTCTATATTGCCGCGACCGGCTCCGGGCATCAGCGGCTGTTGTTCACGGGTCTCGCGCCAGCCGACTAAGTTCTCTGGCGATGGTGCGATCGAGTCGGCTAACGGCTTGGTCACGCTTGTTCGTAAAGTTCTTCAGCAACGGCAAATCGTAGCTTTGTCGTCGATGATTCCGCTGCCGTCCGGAGAGCTTAGTGCGCGAGTGGGGTTATCGAGGACCGTCGCGCGC
>JAHEEN010000321.1 GCA_024640685.1 Rhodospirillaceae bacterium | reverse complement strand
AAGATGTGTCGGCGCCGTCCGAGCCGCCGATGGCAACGCTACCGCCGGATGCGCCCAAGCTGCCCGAATCCGAAATGCAGCCCGACGAAGACTTCTCCGAGGATTTTGCCTCCGCAACACACCTTCACGAGATCAGCGACGAGATGGCGGAGATGCTATTTAGCGCAGATCCGAAGGCCTCGGCGACGGGTATCTTCAAGGCAGCCGTGCCGATCGAGGATGACGAGTCCGACGACGTTCAGCCAGCCGCGACCTCTACGCTAGTGTTCTAAATCTCGGACGGTACCGGTTACCAACAATTCAACTTATTCGTCATTCCAGTCGATGACGCCCGGCGGCGTCCGTCAATAAGTTGAATTGTTGGTAACCGGTACCGTCCCGGAAGGACTAGAGGCCGATCGCCGCCATGCCGGCGCGCACGGCCTGAGCGTCCTCGTGACCTCGAGCACCGCTCGCGCTGAACGCGCCGACGACCTGGCCGCCTCGACGCAGAATCAGCCCGCCGTCGTACGGAAGTGCACCCTCGATCTCCTCGACCCGCCCCGCCTCGACGGCAGCGACGTAATCAGGCGTGTCCATGCCGGATGTGATGACCGTGTTTATCTTGTTCATCGCGATGTTCTGGTTGCGGGTCGGCACGCCGTCCATCCGCCGGGCGTAGATCGGGACGCCATCGGCGTCGGCGATGACGAACGCGAGGTTCCAACCGTTGCTGCGGGCCTCGGCCTCGGCGGCATCCATCGCAGTCTTGGCTTCCTCGAGCGTGATCCTCGCGGCAGCCGTCTCCTGCGCCTGCACACCCAGCAGAGTCGCAGTAGCGGTCAGTGCCACGAGCGCTGTCGCGATTCTGGGTAATGTTCCGAACTTCATATTATTTCTCCTTAACGAGCTCATGGACGTCGAACGCCGAAGCGGGTATCTCCCGGAGCCCTCGCCGTTCAGTGAGTGCGGCCAACTTACAACGAACTATCGCCGAAGGAAACTGCGCAGATTGTTCAGATGTGCCCGTATGTCCCAGATCTGCCCATTCCTAGAGTTTTCTCGTGTCACGGAGCGACAGAATCAAGACAGAGCTGAGTTGGCTGAGGCTCGTATTTACGGCATCAGTCGCTGTTAGAGCGTCACGTGCAGCCTAAGCCCGGCCAGCGAAAAGAAACCTGACACCTTAGTCCGCGCGCTCAACGTCCGATCATGCTAGCGGTCGTGATCCTTACTCTCATCCCGTCAATAGACATGGTGCCGAGACTGGCATAGGAGTATCGTCGGTCGAAAAAGGCCCGAGCGGTCATTCGTCAGATTCGGGGGTATCGACGATGAAACACTTGCTTCCACGTCTTACGGCGATCGCAGCGGCTGCGTTGACGTTCGTCGCCTCAACCACAGCGCTCGCCGCGGGTAGCGCATCGATCAGCGGCGTCGTCACGGATCAGGCCGGCAACCCCGTGCGCGGCGCCGTCGTCCGGGCCGTTTCGAGCGGCACGCTGCACGCGCGATACAGTGACGCAGCGGGTCGATACGAGATCGACAGCTTGGCGTCCGGCGCCTACGACGTGACCGTGGATGCGTTGGGCTTTGCACTCGCAACGCAGGCGGCCGAGGCCGGCGATGACACGACCGCGGACTTCCGCCTCACGCCACATTGGGACGTCACGCGGCTCAATACGGCGCAGCTCAAGCACCTGCTGCCGCAGACGGAGGAGATGACCTTCGCGTTGAATCGCTGCGGCAACTGCCACGGCATGGAGACGGTCATCTCAAGCGCAGCCGCCGGTATGCCGGCCGCGGGCTGGGAAGCGTTCCTGCAGGTGATGCCGAACCGCCGCATGGCCGTCTATCGGTTCCCGCCGGAGCTTTCGGCCAGGCTCGCGCCGCTGATCGTCGAGCACTTCGGCACCGAAGGCTCGCTGCACAAGCTCGACCAGGCGGACTTCGCCAGGATCGAAACGCCGCAACTCAGCGACAAGGCGCTGCAGGCGAAGATCACCGAATACAAGATTCCGTCGGCGGATGCGATGCCGCACACGGTTAGGGTCGACCGCGACAGCGGTCTGGTCTGGTCGACGATGTACGACGCGCCGAACAACTCGTTCATGCGGTTCGATCCGGCGACCGAGTCGTTCGAGGAGTTTCTGAAGATCTCCGTGCCGAAGTCGCTACCGCATACCGGCGCGATTTTGCCGGACGGCCGGTATCTGATCACGCTCGCGAGGCGCGAGGCGGGACCGGTCAAGTTGGTCATCGCAAGCCCCGACGGCACGCTCGAGGACATTGAGTATCCGGGCAAGCCCCAGGGCCCACGCGTAGCCGCGTTGGATCCCTCGGATAGCAACATCGTCTGGATCGTCGCGAACGACGAGACCTGGCGTTACGACGTCCGCAGCAAGGAGTTCACAGCCTTCGTCAATCCGCTGCCGGAACGCTTCCCGAAGGGCTCCTATGCCGGGATCTATGCAGAGCCGGGTGCGAAACCGACTAACCGGGACGGCTATGCACTGACGGTCGACTCCAAGGGCATGCCGTGGGTCAGCCAGCTCGAGCTCGGCCTGGTCCTCAAGCTGGACCCGGCCTCTGGGGAGTGGACGACATACCACCACCCCGAGATGCAAAGCGCCCGCGGTATCGAGGCGGACGCGCACGACAACATCTGGTTCGCCGATTTCTATGGCCGCCAGCTCGGCGTCGTCGACGGCGCGACGGGCGAGATCCGCTTCTACAAGCCGCCGACCGAATACGGCTCGCCGTACGGCATTACGATCGACCGGCAGAACGACTACGTCTGGTACGGCGACACGCACGCGAACTACGCGACGCGCTTC
>JAHEEN010000320.1 GCA_024640685.1 Rhodospirillaceae bacterium | reverse complement strand
AGATGAAGGTGGATTTGATCGCGCCGATTGCGATGGAGGATGGGCTGCGGTTTGCGATACGCGAGGGTGGCCGGACGGTCGGTGCCGGCGTTGTCGCGAAGATCATCGAGTAGGCGAAGAAAACAGCCGGGAACTACAGTAGGGGGGGGCCGCTGCGGGCGGCTGGGGAAACGAGATGGCGACAAATCAGAACATTAGAATCCGGCTCAAGGCCTTCGACCACCGCCTGATCGACCGGTCGGCGCGTGAGATCGTCGATACGGCCAAGCGCACGGGCGCCACGGTCAAGGGGCCGGTGCCGCTGCCGACGAAGATCGAGCGCTACACGGTGCTGATCTCCCCGCACGTCAATAAGAACGCGCGGGACCAGTATGAGCTTTTGACGCACAAGCGGCTCATGGACATCGTCGATCCGACCGACAAAACTGTCGATGCGCTGATGCGCCTCGAGCTGCCGGCCGGCGTCGACGTCCAGATCAAGCTCAACTGACGGCGTTGTATAAGGGGGTGGCGGTGCTATAATGCACGGCTTCCCGTTGGCTCGGCGAGATAGTCTCGCGGGCCACTCTCGAGCCAGGGGGCCTGGTTGAGGCCGGGTACGACCAACAGCTAACGATGGTTTCTGCAGGCATTGCCGTGCAGGGGCCGTTTGGGTGCCAGCGCACGTGAGAGGCGCTGGCTGAAGCGCCGGCCGAACGTAGTCGGCGCGGATGCAGAGGAACAGACAAATGCCTATCGGTCTGATCGGCCGTAAATGCGGTATGACCCGTATCTTTACGGATGCCGGAGAGTCGGTGCCCGTCACGGTCATCGAGGCGTTGCCGAACCGCGTCACTCAGCTGAAAACTGTCGAGAACGACGGCTACAGGGCCGTGCAGGTGACTGTGGGTCAGCGCAAGCCGAGCCGCACGGCGCGACCGCAGATCGGTCACTATGCGAAGGCCGAAGTCGAGCCCGGCGAGGGGCTCTGGGAGTTTCGCCTCGCCGACGCGGAGGGCGCGGATCTTGCGGCCGGCTCCGAGCTCAGTGTTGAGCTATTCGCCGACGTGGCCCAAGTCGACGTCACCGGGACGTCGCGCGGCAAGGGCTATGCAGGCGCGATCAAGCGACACAATTTCCGCTCGCAGGACAACTCGCACGGTAACTCGGTCTCGCATCGCGCGCCCGGCTCGATCGGTCAGAACCAGACACCGGGCCGTGTGTTCAAAGGCAAGCGCATGTCCGGTCACATGGGTAACGTACGGCGGACGAGCCCGAATTTGGAGGTCGTGCGCGTCGATCCCGAGCGCAACGTCATTCTCGTCAAGGGCGGCGTGCCGGGCGCTCCCGGTGGCCGGGTCGTGCTGCGGCCGGCCGTCAAAGCCAGCGCGAAGGCGGAGTAGCGTTATGAAGCTCAGCTTGCATGGCAAAAACTCGACGATCGACGTCGCCGACGGCACGTTCGGCGTCGCGTACAACGAATCGCTAATCCATCAGGTCGTCACGGCGTACTTGGCCGGTCGCCGTTCCGGCACGAAAGCGCAGAAGGCGCGCAGCGACGTCCGTGGCGGAGGCTCGAAGCCGTGGCGGCAAAAGGGTACCGGTCGGGCGCGCGCCGGCACGGCAACGAGCCCGATTTGGACCGGCGGCGGCGTCACGTTTGCGGCGCGGCCGCGCGATCATTCGCAAAAGGTGAATCGCAAAATGTATCGTGGCGCGCTGCGCTCGATGCTGTCGGAGCTGGTCCGTCAGGATCGTCTCGTCGTCGCCGAGGAATTCTCCGTCAGCGCGCCGAAAACCAAGGAGCTCGCCGGCAAGCTCAAGGAGTTCGAGGCAAACAACGTGCTGATCGTTGTCGAAGGTTTCGACGAGAAGCTGTGGCTTGCGGCGCGTAACCTGCCGTACGTCGATGTCATCGAGGCGCGTTCTGTCGATCCTGTCGGCCTCGTCAAGCACGACAAGGTCCTGATGACGGTAGCGGCCGTCAAGCTCGTCGAGGAGCGACTGACATGAGCTCAGCGATTTATCAGGAACGCTTGATGACGGTGATTCTTGGCCCGCATGTGTCGGAGAAGTCGACGACCGCGGCGGACAAATTGAATCAGGTCGTCTTGAAAGTGCGCTTGGATGCGTCGAAGCGCGAGATTCGCGATGCCGTCGCGTTGATGTTCGAGGTCGGCGTCGAGGACGTTCGCGTCGTTCGCAATCTCGGCAAGATCAAGCGTCACGGCACGTCGCGAGGGCGGCAGTCGACGTGGAAAAAGGCCTATGTGCGGCTTGCCGAGGGCGAGGATATCGCCTTCATGGGCGCCGAATAGGGTTTCGCGGAGGATATTCAGTGCCAGTACGAAAAGCTAAGCCGACATCGCCTGGCCGCCGCTTCGTGGTTCGGCCGATTCGCGAGGATCTGCACAAGGGCGAGCCGCATGCTCCGCTGTTGGCGCCGAAATCGAATTCTGGTGGCCGCAACAACCACGGCCGCATCACGGTGCGGCATCGCGGTGGCGGCCATCGACGCCACTACCGAATCGTCGACTTCAAGCGCAATAAGGACGGTGTGCCCGGCAAGATCGAGCGCGTCGAGTACGATCCGAATCGCAGCGCGTATCTGGCGCTCGTGCTGTATCGCGATGGCGAGCGGCGCTACATCCTCGCGCCGCGGCGCTGCAAGCGCGGCGATCCAATTCAGTCTGGGTCGGATGCTCCCATCAAGCCCGGCAATGCGCTGCCGCTGAAGAGCATTCCAGTCGGCACGCTCGTGCACTGCGTCGAGATGAAGCCGGGCAAGGGCGGTCAGATCGCGCGTAGCGCCGGCAGCTCCGTGCAGATCGTTGCGCGCGAGGGCGC
>JAHEEN010000110.1 GCA_024640685.1 Rhodospirillaceae bacterium | reverse complement strand
GCGCGAGGCGGTCGGCACTGCTGCCGACCCGATCATGCTCGAAGTGTTCAACAACCTATTCATGCATATCGCAGAGCAGATGGGCATCGTCCTGCAGCACACGGCGCATTCGGTCAACATCAAGGAGCGCCTCGACTTCTCATGCGCATTGTTCGACGCCCACGGCAATCTGATAGCGAACGCGCCTCACATGCCTGTGCATCTCGGCTCGATGGGTCAGAGCGTGCGCGCGATTCTGCGCACACATGCGTCCGATCTGAAGCCCGGTGACGTCTTCGTATCGAATGCACCGTACAACGGCGGCACGCACCTACCGGACGTCACGGTCGTTGCTCCGGTATTCGTCTCGGGCGACGCACTCGAGTTCACAGTGGCGTGCCGCGCGCACCACGCCGACATTGGCGGCATGACACCCGGTTCGATGCCGGCGACAAGCCAGACGATCGACGAGGAGGGCATCCTGATCGACAGTCTGCTGCTCGTCCGCGACGGCCGCTTTCGTGAGACCGAGATTCGCGCACGGCTCGCGGCCGAGCCCTTTCCAGCACGCAATATCGACCAAAACATCGCCGATCTGAGCGCCCAGATTGCCGCGACGGCCAAAGGCATCGCCGAGATCGAGCGCATCGTCACGCGTTTCGGCGCGCCGGTCGTGCGTGCGTACATGGGCCACATCAAGGACAACGCCGAGCGCTGCGTTCGCGATGCGATTGCGACGCTCGCCAACGGTAGCGCAACGGCCGAGCTCGACAGCGGCGAGAGGATTGCCGTACACGTAACGGTCGATGCGTTGGCGACGCGTGCTTGCGTCGACTTCACAGGCTCGGCACCGACCAGCGAAACGAATTTCAACGCGCCGGCAGCCATCGCGCGGGCCGTCGTGCTGTACGCGTTTCGAACGCTGATCGACGAAGCCATTCCACTCAACGACGGCTGCCTCGCGCCGCTCGAAATACGGTTGCCGGAGCGCAGCATCGTCAATCCGCGCTATCCCGCCGCCGTCGTTGCCGGCAACGTCGAAACGTCACAGTGCATGACGGATGCGCTGCTTGCCGCGCTCAATGCGTGTGCGGCAAGCCAAGGCACGATGAACAATCTGACGTTCGGCAACGAGCGTTACCAGTATTACGAAACGATCTGCGGCGGCGCCGGCGCCGGACCCGACTTCGACGGTGCAAGCGCAGTTCACACGCATATGACGAACTCTCGGTTGACTGATCCGGAAGTGCTCGAGTGGCGCTATCCGATTCGCGTCGTGCGCTTTGAGATTCGACGCGGCAGTGGCGGCGATGGCGCATTCCGCGGCGGCGACGGTGCGATCCGGGAAATCGAGTTTCTCGAGCCGATGAGCGCCGCAATCCTATCGAGTCGTCGGCGCGTCGCTCCGTTCGGGCTCGCGGGCGGCTGCGACGGTGAACGCGGAAACAATCGAGTCGTTCGCAACGGTGGGCACATCGAGACACTGAGCGGAACAGCTGCGGTCGAATTGTCAGCCGGCGACAGGCTCGTCATCGAAACGCCGGGCGGCGGCGGCTACGGCAGCTCAGACAACTAGCGCCGAGTGATGCGCCGAGCGCAGCTTCGATACGGTGGGGTCCAGCTAACCGGCAAGCTGCGCGGCGCTTTGCGGTGGCACCGGACGCGCGTGGCTGAAACTCGTTTCGTGCACGATATCGTACTCGAGAAACTCACTCGGCCGCTCCAGCGCGAGACCGACCCGCATGACGAGCTCACGCTGCTCGCCCTGCACTGCCGCCTGAAGCTTGACGAAGAATGCCTGCTCGGGCCTGCGACCGGCAAACGCACCGCGATCGAACAAGCCGTTCAGAAACACGTTGACCTGGCCGATCAACCGCTGCTCGAACGCTCGGTCCCACGGCGCACGCAGCGCCCACCGCGTATGTCGCTCTAGTGACTTCAAGACGAACGCGACCATACGCCGCCGATCGAGCCGCTGCCACAACCGCGAGACGCCGCTCGTGCTTGCCATCGAAACGTTACCGAGTAGCAGCGCCCCATGCGGAGGTCGCGCCGAGAATACGTTGATGCCGCGACGCGTCAGCACGCGCGCGCTGCGCGCTTCGACTGTCGACTGCGGCACGAGGCCAACCCTGAGCTGGTCGTGGAGCTCACCGTCGACATGCCAGTCACGCGCTCGATCCATCGTCGCCAACAACCCCGCGACGGCACCGCCGGCCGGAACCCCTTGCGGATAACGCTCGGGGCTGGCAGCCGGCGAAACCCGCGGAAAGTACGTCATCGCATTCGGACTCGCATAGCCTGCGCTGCGCAGACCCAATAGCGCAGTCTCAGCCGAGGTCCACGTCCACGGTGGATCCCAAATCAACGTCGCCTTGCGGCGCGCGCAGTAACGCTCGGCGGCAAGAAATGTCGTGGAGCTGAGATCGCTGCCCGACGGCAGCAGCGGAATATTGACGAGATCGACGCGCGGCAAATCGTCGAGCGCGAACAGCCCCGTACGCTCATCGTTGGAGCCGATTACATCGTAATCCGTCAGCTCATCGCCATCGTCGCCGGACGTCTCGAGCCCAACGTACGGCAGCGGCTGACCGGGATGCTCCGGCCGAGTCGCGTCCGGCCGGGTTTCCGGAAGCGGTCCGCCGAGCTGGATCAACGCTGATGACCGCAGCACGTCGACGACAAAACGATCGTCTGAGTCGTCCATCGATAGCGCGCGAAACAGCTCCTGATCCTCGACAAGATGCGAGCCCGGCCGTGCCAAGCGCTGCACGGCAAGATTGAAGCGATCGGTGTTCTCCGGCAGGCCATCGTAGTCGACCGATGCGCGCAGCACCGTATGGCCGCCCGGTTCCCGCGAATAGAGCCTGAGCTGCTGCTCGCCGGCTGGCAGATTCAGCGTCGCGCGTGTCGCATTGTTCGCGACTCTAACTATTGCGGCTAGGCGACCGCCATGCTGAAAGAACTGATGCACGGCGACGCTCAAGAAGCCGCACGACCCATGGCCGCCGAAATTGCGCCGGTAGTCCTCGAAGCTCGAAACGATCAACGGGTCGTTGATCGGTCCCCGACTCGTACGCCCGATAAACGCCGCAATCGTCTCGGCGAGTGGTGGAATGGAATGGTTAGCGTCGGCGCTTCTCGAAGGCCCTGGGGCCGTAAAGTCGGAAATGTCGAGTGCCATCGCCGTCGCCGTCGGGAAAGACCTATGATAGCCGGCCCCACGGCAACTTGCAGCAATATCGCTATGTCTGGAGGTCGTGGCCGACGGCCTCACGTCAACAACCAAGGACACTGCCAGCTAGCGGCGCCGCATTCGCACAAACAGTCCCACCAACGCAACGCCTGCGACGAATCCGCCGATATGCGCGCGAAACGCAATGCCTGCCTCCGCCGAAGCAAGCATCGCGGAGCTTGCGAGCTGCCCGACGAACCAGACGCCGAGCACGAAGATCGCTGGCAGTCGAGCCGTGTAGAGCACGATGAAAATCGGTATGACGACGAGCACGCGCGCCCGCGGATACAACACTGCGTAGGCCCCTAAGACGCCCGAGATTGCGCCGCTCGCGCCGATCATCGGCACGCGCGAGCCAATATCCGGCAATGCCTGGGCGAGCGCCGCTGCTGCACCGCAGATCAGATAAAACGCGATAAAAGGACCGTGACCCACTCGGTCCTCGATGTTGTCGCCGAAAATCCACAGATAGAGCACGTTGCCAGCGAGATGAAAAATGCCGCCGTGCAGGAACATCGACGTCAGCACGGTCAACGGCGCAGGCAGCCAGACGAGCGCCTCCGGTAACGGGTCTACGCCGAACACGGCGGCCGGAATGAAGCCCAGCGCGAAAATCGCCGTTTCGTTACCGTCGGGGCCGAGTGACAGCTGCCAGAAAAACGCGACGACGAGACTGGCAATGACACCGTACGTGACGTAGGCAGGCCGTCGTGTCGGGTTGTCGTCGCGTAGCGGAATCATCGGTCGATCGTTACCGCCCGGGGGACGCCGGCACTCGCCGATGCCAAACGTGCGATCAACGTGACAGCAGCGTCTCCGCACCCGACATCAAGCGCTCCGGTAGCGTGCGGCGGCGCTTGTAAGAGACGCTATAGATATCGCGATCGCTCGCTGCACTGAGCAAGTAGTCGTCGCTCGTCATGATCTCGTCGATCAAGTCGAGCTCGAGCGCCTTGACGCCGTACCAGTGCTCGCCGGTCGCGATACGCTCCAAATCGACCTGCGGTCGGTGCACGCCGATCTCGTGCTTGAACAGACGATGCACTTCCTCGAGCTCGTCTTTGAGTTTCTCGCGGGCTTCGTCGGTGTTCTCGCCGAAGACGGTCAAGGTTCGCTTGAACTTGCCGGCCATGACCTGCTCAAAATCGACACCCTTCTCTTCGAGTAGCCGATGGAAATTCGGCAGCTGTGCGATGACGCCGATCGAGCCGATGATAGCGAAAGGCGCAGCGAGAATCTTATCGGCAACGCATGCCATCAGATAGCCGCCGCTCGCAGCGACCTTGTCGACGGCAACGACGAGTCGCAACTGCCGGGCCTTGACTCGCAGTAGCTGCGATGCTGCAAGCCCATGCTCGTGCACCATGCCGCCCGAGTTCTCAAGGCGCACGAGCACCTCGTCGTCATCGCGGGCAGCTGCGAGGATAGCCGTGACCTCCTCGCGCAACGATGCGGTTGCCGACGCACGAATGTCACCCTTGAACTCGATGACGAAGATACGCTGGCGATCCGAGCCCATCTTCGCCACGCGTTTGTACTCCTTGCGACGTTGCTTCTCGGTGCGCTTGCCCTGCTGCACACCCTCGGCAACACGCTTGAGCGTGTCTCCGAGGCGCTCGAAGCGTTTGTTCAGATGCTCGACGGTTAGGCCGTCCTGAGAGCCGCCGCGCTTCGCGGCAGCCGCAACGACGAGCGCGACGACAACGACTATTGCGGCCAGTGTTAGCAGCTCGGCAACGAAGAGCCCGTAGTTTGAAAAAAACTCGGCCACAGGTTAGCGCTGGTGACCAGCAACCGCGGTAGCGGTCACGGACAACCCCACGTTGTCGCGCTGGAATACGCGATCGGCACGATAGCTCGAACGTACGAGCGGCCCGGAGACGACCTCGAGAAATCCGCGCGCGAGGCCCCACTCCCGATAGCGGGAGAACTCGTCTGGCAAAACGTAACGCTCGACCGGAAGATGATTGCGCGTCGGTCGCAAATACTGACCGAGCGTCACGATATCGACGCCGACACTCGCGATATCGTCGAGAGACTGCAGGATCTCATCGTCGGTCTCGCCGAGCCCGAGCATCAAGCTCGTCTTCGTCAGAACTTCGCTACGCCGCGCCTTGGCCTGGCGCAGCACATCGAGCGTTTGCCGGTAGCCCGCACGCGGATCGCGCACCGGGTGAGTCAGGCGCTCGACGGTCTCGAGGTTCTGTGCGAACACATCGACGCCCGAGTCGACGACGCATGCGACATCGGCTGAGCGGCCGCGGAAATCCGGTGTCAGCGCCTCGATCGCCGTCACCGGGCAACGTGCCCTGATCGCGCGCACGCAGCGGGCGTAATGCGCTGCACCGCCATCGTCGAGATCGTCGCGATCAACCGAAGTCAGCACGACATAGTCGAGCTGCATGAGCTCGACGGAGCGTGCCGCGTTCTCGGGCTCATCGGCATCGAGCCAGCCACCGGGGTTACCTGTATCGACAGCACAAAACTGGCATGCGCGCGTGCACACCGCGCCCATCAACATCAATGTCGCCGTGCCGTGAGACCAGCATTCGCCGATGTTCGGGCACATCGATTCCTCGCATACGGTCGCCAAACGATGCTCGCGAACCGTCTGTTTGACGTCCTCGTAGCGACCGCCGGACGGCAGGCGCACTTTGAGCCAGTCGGGCTTGCGCAATTGATCGGCCGACCTGTCGCGGCGCTGCTTGACGCCATGCTTGATCGCGCTGAAGCCGAGCTCGGTCTTGTACTTATCGCCGGCCGTGACGACGGGGATGCCGCGAAACGCAGTCATGGATGGGCCGATGTCTTATCATCATGGGAATTCGCAAGTATCTCACGGTTTGTCCCGACGCGTTATGGGCCGATATCGACCGCCGCCGCCGCCAAGCTCCAATTACATTACAGCCGAAGGTGCGGCGCGGCTTCGCGAGGAGCTCGACCGACTTTGGCGAGTCGAGCGGCCCGTCGTTACCCGCGCCGTCGCCGAGGCCGCAGCGCAGGGCGACCGCTCGGAGAATGCCGAGTACATCTACGGCAAGAAACAACTGGCTGCGATCGACCGGCGGGTGCGATTTCTTCGCAAACGCTTGCAAGCGATCAACGTCGTGACCGAGCATCCCGAGCGCGCGACGCGCGTGTTCTTCGGTGCGTGGTTCGAGCTCGAGAACGACAGCGGCGAGACGCGCCGGTTCCGCCTCGTCGGTCCGGACGAGTTCGACCATGAGCCCGATTACTTGAGCATGGATTCACCACTCGGCAAAGCCGTGCTCGGCAAGAGCCTCGACGACGAGTTCGAGGTCGCAACACCCGACGGCCGCGTGCGCTATACGATCGTGACCGTCGCCTACGAGCCGCTCGCCGGCAGTCGCGTCGCATCCACATAAAAAAAGCCCGGCTAGAAGCCGGGCGAGTCACAGGGGGAACTAAAAAAAGGCCGCTATTGCAGTCTCGACCACTTCAACAGCCGGACTGCCTCTGAATCCAAATCGAAATTGCGCGCAAGCAAAGCTTCAATTTCACGAGCGTCAAATCGCTGCTCCGTGCTCTGGTTGACTTCGACGACGCCACTGAACTCCTGACCGTTGTCTTCCTCGGTCTGGCCTTCGAGCACGAAGTGCGTGTAATACTTGACTCCCATGGGCCAGCAGCGTAGGCCGACAGCGCCGGCAAGGGCTGTGAGGCCGTCCACAGTTCGCCGAGAACCAGTCGGGCACGATGCTGAAACGTGAACCCGTACTCAGTCGTTGAGGACAGACCGTCAGCCGGCAGTTTCAGTACAGATCGGCACCGCGTGGGGGCTTGCGCGCGGAGACGCCCAAAGTCCGTCCCTGAGGGCTCAGCAGGTGACGTCCCCGCCGCCCGACGCTCCGCACGCAAGCCCCCACGCATTGCCGCCGTGACGTCACCCAGCGCCGGAGAACCACAAAGACGCATCGACGGCGTGTCGGGAGTTAACGATTGTCGAGACTTGCCGACTTAGTAGGCTTTGAGGTCCGCCGAGACGCCTTGATATATTGTGCCCGTCGGTGACTGCCCAACCGTTGGACATAATTCGGGACTTCGTCATGAAACACTTCTCGAGCCTGATTCTCTGCGTCCTGCTCAGTGCGCCGGCAATCGCGCAACAGCAGCTGCGCGAGACACTATTCGCCGACGCCGATGCGGCGCTAGCCGCGGCGACGGCTGCCGATGCCCGCCGACTCGCGCCGCGCACATTCGAGCGTGGCGCGATTGCATACACGAACGCGGAGAACGACCTCGAGCGCGGTCGCAGCGTCGATCGAATTACCGCGCGTCTGGCCGAGGCGACGAGCCAGTTCGCCGAAGCTACCGAGATCGCCGGCATCGCCCGCGTCACGCTGGGATCGCTGATCGCCGCACACAGCGATGCGTCCGCTGCGAGCGCGGCGACGTTCGCCGCTGAGCTTTGGAGCGAAGCGGACGACCTGTTCGACGACGCGGCGCGACGCCTCGAGGCCGGGACGCTGGAGACGGCCCGCGAGCGAGCGGCCGAGGCCGAGATCGTCTATCGCAATGCCGAGCTCGCCGCTATCAAGGCTCAGCATCTGAGCCGCGCACAGGCAATGCTCGTTCAAGCCGAGCAGGCGCGCGTGCCGCGCTATGCGCCACGCGGGTTTGCCGAAGCCCAGCGATTGCTCGCGCAGGCCGAGCAAGCTCTCGACGCCGATCGCTACGCGCTCGACACACCGCGGGACCTCGCCCAGCAGGCCGATTACACAACGCGGCACGCGATCTATCTCGCCTCGCAAATCGAGGCCGTTGACAACGGCGAGGCGACGTTCGAGGACCTAATACTAGGCTACGAGGCTGCGCTCGCCGACGTAGCGGCGGCCGCCGGTCTCAGTGGAGAATTTGACGCAGGGCCCGATCCGATCGCCAGCGACCTCGTCGCGCATATCGAGGCTTCGAAAACACGCGAGGCACAGCTGACGGCCGAGACCGAGGAGAATCGCATCCAGATTGCTGGTCTGCGCGATGAGATCAGAGATCTCGACGAGCGCCTTGGCGGCGTATCGGAGGAGCGACTCGAGCTCATTCAACAAGTCGAGGCCGATGCGGCCGTGCGTGGGCAATTCGCCCGCGTCGAATCGCTGTTCGCCGACGGCGACGCATTGGTTTACCGTGAGGGCGATGACATTCTATTGCGCCTCGTCGCGTTGCAATTCCAGGTCGGCGAATCGACGATCGCGCCGGACTTCGCAGGGTTGATTGGTAAAGTTCGCAATGCAGCAAACGTGTTTCCACGGTCGCTGATCATCGTCGAAGGCCATACGGATTCACGCGGTAGCGATACGGCCAATCTCGCGTTATCGCGATCGCGCGCGGAAGCCGTCGGGCAATTTTTGACCGACGAGCTGAATATCGAGAGCTTCCGGGTCAGAGCAATGGGATTCGGCGAGACGCGGCCGATCGCGAACAACGAGACCGAGCAGGGCCGCGCGCGCAATCGCCGCATCGACGTGCGCATCGTGCCGCCCAGCAACTAGGCTGCGTCGATTCGGGCTAGCGCCGATCAGCGCTCGGCCAACAGCCACGCCGCGATCGTGCTCGCGACCGGCGGCGCAATCAGGTAACCGTACGATTTATGGACGTTGAGACCGATGTCGCCGCGAAAGTGATTGTAGATATCCGTGTGGTCGACAAACGACTCGACGAGGCCTAGCTCCCGCACGTCGGAGAAATAGGGCACCAATCGCGGGCGCAACGCCGTCATCTCCGCTTGCGATGCGAAGTTTTCCCAATGCCGAATATTCGTCGGAAATCGTTCGGCGCCGGAACGCAAAACACCTCGGACGTTGTGGCGAATCAAGCGGCTCGCAAGCGGGCTGCCGAGCGTCATGAAAAGGTCCACGACGCGATCGTCACGATCGATGTGCGAGAGCTCCCATAACGTGTCGTAAGCGATCACCGAGCCGAGACTGTGACCGATCAATAACACCTCGGCGCCTGCATCCCACGCAGCGCGCAACGGCGTTTTCAACATTTCTCTGACGCGCGTTGCAACGCCGCCTGAGTTGAACAAATACCTACGCGCCTCGGCCATCGTCAGGCGCATCTCGGGTCGTGCGATCAGCCCGCCGAGGAGCGGCAGCGCATCTCCGAGCAGATGCATGTAGCGGCGAATCTTGCGCGCAAGCGAGTCGATCTCTTCGATATCCTCGGCAGACGGCTCGGGCTGCTGCAGTATCCGCTCGATCCCGGGCAAATCCAGCGCAACATCTCGATAGCTGCCATAGAACGAGTACGTCCAGGACACGAGGGTGAGGCACTCGGGTCGATCGCGAAACAATCTCGCGGCTTCCGGACGCGCCCAGGCGAGGCCGGCCGTCAAGCAGCGGCACAGCTCGCGCTTGTGGATCTCCGGAGGCGGCTTCGGCTTCATGCCGGGCACGAAGATGATCCGGCGGTCGCTCACGTCATGCACCTCGATACGCTTCGGTAAAGTCCCTCGGCGTCAACGGGTCGGATGCGTGGATAGGCGCTCATTGTCGGAACCGGTATAGTTTGCGGCGCGAGCGTTCGACGTGC